>NZ_JBHVQU010000041.1:0-32028 GCF_042886655.1 Peribacillus sp. NPDC058002
CTCAAGTCTTAGAAGCTGCTTAAACTATATGTCTAACTTTATTGGGTCAGATCAACTCGATGCAGGTCGAATTTGTTTACAGTCTTTTTAGTGCCAGAACAGTTTGAACGTCGATTGGAACGTAGGGCCATTCGCGCGGCGCCTTTCCACCTGCGGGGTCTCTCCTGCACTCGCTTTTCTAAGCAGGAGTCTCGAACACCTCCTCCCATCAACTTTGTTTAAAAAATTCAGATATAAACCCTTTTGTCTAAAAAGCGGATTCGGAACTGTCTCATCCTGAACACTGATTTTAAAACAATACTTATGATATACTTTATGGTTTTTTTACTGTAATCCTTATTGGATGGAAGAAATTTGCGACACTCCTGCCGAATTACTGGCTAGCCGAGACACCACAGGCGCTTGCTTTGATGAAGCTTGGCAGACAGTCGGCGGAAATGGAGCTGATTTCTGAAATCAACTGCAACTTTTTTCTGAAGAATAAAAGGGAAACAAATTTGGATTTAAAATACTCCTTTTGCTCCATCTTCAATATACATATGTTAAAATAACCAATGAACCAATCATCCTACAAATTCGAGGTGTGAATATTGACCATATCTAAAACAAATCGCTTATCACTTGTAGAACAAGTCGTTTCCCAAATCGAATCGTTAATCGAATCAGGTGAATGGAAAATTGGAAATCAAATCCCCCCTGAAATGGATTTGATCCAACAGTTCGATGTAAGCAGAAATACATTAAGAGAAGCTGTACGATCACTTGTTTATGCGGGCCTTTTAGTAACGAAACAAGGAAAAGGAACATTCGTAAGGTCATCAAGTGCCTTGGGGGCTGCTTTTGAAAGAAGGATCCAGCAGTCAAGTATATTAGAAACGTTAGAGGTCCGTCATGCACTTGAAAGAGAGGGAGCTCAGTTAGCGGCATTAAGACGTAATCAAGAAGATATAGAACGATTGCAATATTATATATCAGCATGCAGTAAAGCTGCCAGGGCAAAGGATATCAAGGCTTACGAAGAAGCCGATATACAGTTACATAAATCGATTATGGCTTCATCACATAATGATTTATTGATTGATTTGTACGAACATATGGAACACTCCCTGCATGAATCCATCCACCGGATAGTGGAGATGAGTTCTGATGTGAACTTTCATTTGAACATTCATTGCAATCTTGTAGATGCCATCATCGAACAAGATGAGAACCGGGCAATCGAAACAGTGAATGAATACATTGCACAATTCAAAAAATCTATAGAGTAAGTAAGGAGGAGATTATGGGCATTAACCAAGCAGCAAATCAACTAGAACAAACAAAAATGGATATTAAACCCAAGGTTGGACTACTCATCATCGGGATCATTCTTCTTGGGGCAAACCTGAGGGCTCCCTTAACATCTGTTGGCCCCCTTGTCACTTCGATCCGTGATAACCTGGGGATATCCAATACATTATCAGGTTCATTAACGACATTGCCTTTGCTTTCTTTCGCTTTATTATCACCATTTGCACCTAGGATAGCACGGCGTTTTGGAATGGAACTTACCCTTTTCCTTTCCTTGATATTATTAACAATCGGGATTGGGGTACGCTCAGTTGGCGGAGTGCCGACATTGTTTATAGGGACCATTTTAATTGGGTTAGCCATTGCAATCGGCAATGTATTGTTACCCAGTCTGATCAAGCATAATTTTGCCAGGAATATCGGTTTGATGACAGGAACCTATGCTGTTTCCATGAATTTATGTGGCGCAATAGGTTCCGGGATCAGCATTCCCCTTGCTTCTTCATCGGGATTGGGATGGGCTGGTGCCCTTGGATGTTGGGGAATCTTATCACTTATTACAGTCTTCTTATGGATGCCGCAATTAAGACGGCCATTCAAGTCAGATAAGGATGTGCAAACGGCACAAAAGGATAAAAAGATTAACTTATGGCGTTCTGGGTTAGCCTGGCAGATAACATTCTTCATGGGGTTGCAATCGTTTATCTTCTATACAGTAATTACCTGGATGCCGGAAATCCTGGAGCAAAAAGGGCTGAACGCTGATGAGGCTGGCTGGATGCTATCCATCATGCAGCTTGCCGTCATTCCCATAACATTCCTTGTGCCAATTTTAGCTGGACGCATACAAAGTCAGCGTCTGTTAGTGGTCCCGCCTGTCGTCTTCCTTATCGCAGGGATATTCGGCATATTATATGGAAGCACACTATTCATACCAGTATGCATGATATTGATTGGAATTGGGGTCGGAACCATATTCAGTTTATCCATGATGTTCTTTAGTCTTCGAACACAAAGCACCCATGAGGCGACGGAATTATCAGGAATGGCTCAATCATTCGGGTACCTCTTAGCTGCCATTGGACCTGTATTATTCGGATTGCTGCATGACATTACACACAGCTGGACAGTTCCCTTATTGATGTTGGCCGCAATATCGGCACTTATTTTCATTGTTGGAATGCGTGCAGGAAATAATGAATATGTAACTACTCAATAAAACCAGTCATGAAATTTTTTAAAACAACCATACTTAATATAAGGGTATGGTTGTTTTTTGTCTTTCTTTGATTCTGTTCAACTTTATAAATATTGTGAATATAAAGCTTCAAACGAATGATATAAATATAGGAGATTTGAAAAGGCCGTTGCTTCTGTTGAGCAACGGCCTTTTCATCTGGTCTTATCTGTCACCCTGACATTGCCAAAAGGAAGATTAGAAAAAAGACGTACAATGTGAATCGCACGCCTTTTTAACCTACAATTATTTTGATCTGAAAATTTCACTTACCACGTTTCCCTTTTTATGCATACTTCTTACTTTCCTCATCTTTAAAAAAGCTCTTCATTGCGTGGAAAACGTCAGACTTTTGCTTAAGGATATAGTACCTGAATTTTTCATTATCGATGTTTTTATAAGCTGTCATCAATGTCGAATGACGATTGTATTGATTGACTTCCCCATACCCGAACATATTGGAAACCTTCATGAGTTCTTCAACAAGCTTAACGCATCGGACGTTATCTGATGTTAGGTTATCACCATCGGAAAAGTGAAACGGATAGATATTAAACTTCATGGGGTCATATTTATGATCAATAAGTTCTAATGCTTTTCGGTATACGGACGAACAAATCGTTCCGCCGCTTTCCCCTTTTGAAAAGAAATCCTCTTCCGGAACCACTTTCGCTTCTGTATGATGGGCAATGAACTCGATTTCCACCGTTTCATATTTTGTCCGCAAGAAACGGTTCATCCAAAAGAAAAAGCTTCGAGCCATATATTTTTCCCATAACCCCATACTTCCAGAAGTATCCATCATCGCCAGTACAACTGCTTTGGAATCAGGTTTCTGTATCTCATTCCAGGTTTTGAATTTAAAGTCTTCCTTATAAATAGGATGAAAACCCGGGTTCCCCGTTAAGGCGTTCCGTTTGAAAGCCGATATCATCGTTTTCTTTTTATCGATGTTTCCCATTAGGCCTGTCTTGCGGATATCGTTGAATTCGATGTGTTCAAGCGTGTGCTCCGCATGTTCTTTCCTCTGAAGATTAGGGAGTTCCAATTGACTGAACAGGGCTTCCTCCAATTCCAGCATCGACACTTCGGCTTCATAATAATCCTCACCCGCCTTGTCACCCGCACCTTGGCCCTTACCTGCTCCTGCATCGGACGGTGAGCCATCCCTTGCGACCACATCCCCCACTTTACTGTCTCCATCGCCTTGCCCTACATGTTTGTTTTTATCATAGTTATAACGAATTTTGTATTCATCCAAGGAGCGAATGGGAATCTTGATAACATCCCGGCCATTGGACATTACGATACTTTCTTCTGAAATTAGATCAGGCAAATTATTCTTGATCGCTTCCTGCACCTTTTCCTGATGACGTTGTTGATCATCAAAACCTTTCCGATGGAGGGACCAATTTTCCTGTGAGATAACATACTGTTGATTACTCTCTTCCGACATTCTCTTCCCCCCTTAAAAATGTTTGCACGCTTTTCATCATTCCTTCATATAATAAGTTAGTGTGGGAATGCCCACATCATTCCGGTTTTCCAATGAAAAATACAGTGCGAAAAAACGGATTAAAAGAAAAGTATTACTCTATCTTATGCAGCGATGCAGGATAATTTACAACAAAATTCAATAATGGACGTTTGCCTACGAACTAGACAAGTCCTGGCAAGGGCGTTATGGGCCCTATAAGGTTGTTTTCTAAATATTACAGTAAAATAAGTATTTCAAGAAAAAGAACAGACCTGATGATTATCAGGTCTGTTCTTTTTTAAAGCAGGTTTTATTGTCGGATTATAGGATATTTTAAAATATCTTTTTGAACTTAGCCACGTAATTGATCTGCAAAACAGAGGCTTCCAAGGACATCAAAAGCAATGAAATACAACAAAAAAGGTGCTCCAGTAGTTTTTCTGGACACCTTTTTAAACAGATAGAATGATTCTGGTTGTGATATTCGTCAATCTTTATCTTCCTCAATTTCATGTTGAACTGTACCTGGGCGTTTATCCCACTCTTTCAATTCTTCATTCGTCCTTTGATTTTCCATCTGCTTCCCCAGTTCTTTCATCTCTTCATAATCCTTGGCCATGGAGCTGTTTTCCGGAACATGTTCTTTTTTCAATTCCTCTTTACTCATTTAACATCACCCCTACTTATTGATACCCAATATTTCCAAATCCAAAACGTAACATATCTTATGGAAATATCGGGTATAGATAAAACATCATGAGCAAATCTAAGGAGGTGCAGGAATTATGCAAACAACTACACTTTATGTAAAGGAAGCAACGTCAGAAGGTCCGATTTTAAATCTGGAGTCCATACTTTTGAAAACGGAAGGTGTGGAACGTGCAATCATCGATGTTGATGATGGGGAAATTAAAATCGATCATAGCGAAGACAAGCTATCACCGAATCAACTTATTACACTTATTGAGCAGTATGGCTTGAATGTAACTAAATAGAAATCAAAAGCACCAGGCTCCCCTTCATACCGTAGGGCCCGGTGCTTTGTTTGGTTCATTATTTCTCATTCCTTGTCGAAGGACACTTTAACACTTTCAAAAGGTGCATGATTTCAATGTAATCCAGAGGAATTGATTGGATTCCCTCTAGCCTTTCGCAAAAGGGGATAAACCCCTGCCCGATATGGGGCAGGGGCAAAAAATTATGGATTACCGATTTAACAAGCTGCCCACATAGCGCAGCAAATCATTGGCTGAAGTCGAATTATATCCGTGCTCATCGATAAGTCTCGTGATGACCTCGTTCACTTTCTTCAGTTGCCTTTCGTCTGGTGTCTTGGTTGAGGTAGTGATCTTAACGACATCCTTCAAATCCGCGAATAGTTTTTTCTGGATCGCTTCCCGTAAACGATCATGGGAATTATAATCGAATCTCTTCCCTTTACGCGCATATGCAGAAATGCGAATCAATATTTCTTCGCGGAATGCTTTTTTCGCATTCTCGGATATTCCAATTTGCTCTTCTATCGAGCGCATCAATTTTTCATCAGGGTTGATTTCCTCCCCAGTCAATGGGTCGCGCAGCCTTGATTTATTGCAGTATGCTTCGACATTATCAAGATAGTTATCCATGAGGATCTTCGCCGACTCTTCGTACGAATAAACAAATGCCTTTTGCACTTCATTTTTTGCAATGGCATCGTATTCTTTACGTGCCAGTGAAATGAAATTCAAATACCTCTCCCGAAGTTCGTTCGTAATGGACGGATGCTGGTCAAGACCTGCCTTTAATGACATTAGTACATCCAATGCATTAATGGACGGATTTTCCTTCCGAATGATCGTAGAGGAAATTCGGTTTATCACGTAACGCGGATCGATTCCGCTCATGCCTTCATCCTGGTATTCTTTTTTTAATTCATTGATGTCTGCGGAATTAAATCCTTCGACATTTTCCCCATCATAGAGCCTCATCTTTTTCACTAGATCGATATCGCCCTTTTTGGGATCCTTCAGGCGGGTCATGATGCTGAAGATTGCCGCCACCCTTAATGTATGCGGGGCTATATGAACATCCGAGACATCACTTTCACGGATCATTTTTTCATAAATCTTTTCTTCCTCGGTAACCTTAAGATTATATGGAATAGGCATGACAATGATACGGGAATGCAATGCTTCATTTTTCTTGTTGGAAATGAACGCTTTATACTCCGTTTCATTCGTATGAGCCACAATGAGCTCATCTGCACTGATCAATGCAAAACGGCCAGCTTTAAAATTCCCCTCTTGTGTCAATGATAGCAAATGCCATAAGAACTTCTCATCACATTTCAGCATCTCCTGGAACTCCATCATCCCGCGGTTCGCCTTGTTCAGCTCACCATCAAAGCGATAGGCACGCGGATCTGATTCCGATCCGTATTCGGCAATGGTCGAAAAATCGATGCTGCCCGTCAAATCAGCAATATCCTGTGACTTAGGGTCTGAAGGACTGAATGTTCCAATTCCAACACGCTTATCCTCTGAAAGGAAAATACGCTCGACCATCACATCTTCAATCCTGCTTCCATACTCCTGTTCTAACCTCATTACATTCAGCGGCGATAGGTTTCCTTCAATCCGGATCCCATATTCTTCAAAAAAATCATCCCGTAAATACTGCGGAATGAGATGCAGTGGATCTTCATGCATCGGGCATCCTTTTATTGCATAAATCGCGCCAGAGTCTTTTAATGAATAATTTTCTAGTCCACGCTTCAGTAAAGAAACGAGTGTGGACTTCCCACCTGACACCGGACCCATGAGAAGCAATATCCGCTTACGGACATCGAGCCGCTTTGCCGCTGGATGGAAATATTCCTCGATGAGCCTCTCCAGTGAATCCTCTAGTCCAAACAACTGACCGCTGAAAAAATTGTATTTCTTTGTCCCATTTACTTCCTCTATCCCTGCATCTCTGATCATGTTGTATACACGTGAATGAGCAGATTGAGCAACTAAAGGCGTTTCTTTCAATATTTCTAAGTACTCTGCGAAGGTGCCTTCCCACTTCAGCTTCTGTTCATCTTCTCTAAATTTTTCGATTTTCTTTAAAATATCCATTAAGGAACCTCCCCCTGTCACTTTCAGAGAATACTTAAATCTATGCTCCAAGTCTGACAAACATGTCAGACTTTAAAAAGTGGCCGGGCAATGTTTCGAATCACCCTTGACTCTCCATGTATCGAAAAAGGCTTAATCATTGAGAATTGATGATAAATATGCTGACAAGAAAATTTGTGTGCACTCCTGCTAAAAATTAGGGTATACTAAGCCTATACTTAAGTGGGACAATATGGGTAAAGGGAGGTCATAACATGGGCACAGTTGTTATCGTTGGAGTTGCTATTACATTTTTAGCTGCTATCTTCACTGCCGGATATGAAGATAAACCAGGTGTGAAATAAAAGAATAAAGGCCTTTTCTTACATTCCAAAAAGGGGGACAGCAAATTAAATTTGCCGTCCTCCTTTTTGGTGTCCTCATTAATATAAATAGAAAGAAGCACTTTCGATGTCATTCTACGAATGTAATAGCTTATTGGAACATGCTAACCAATGAAGTGGATTCATCATTTATACAGCGTTCTTTTTATCAGTTTGAGAAGCAACGTCGTTCTCCATCGATCTCAAGTCTTCATTTACTTTTTGTCCTTGTTCCAAATATTCTGTTTGGAATCCACTCTTTATTGCCCAACTATAAAACCCTAAGGCTAAACATGTAATGATGACCATATCCCAACCAAATGGGATTATGTTTAGTCCTCCAAACTTTTCACTGCCTAAGTATGAAACGGTCATCATACAGAGTAAGTAAACAACCATCCAAAGCCCAGCCGAAAAGTTTTGACGGAATCCCTTCCATTTCATTTTTGATTGATAATAGAAATAAATGGGAAGACCAATCATAATGATAAATAATACTTGTCCTGTCAGCGGCCATCTTGCCCAATATAGAACCAAGGAAGCGAAAACAAAACCAAGCGGTGCAATGATGCTTAATCCTTTTAGACGTAATGGTCTGTACAAATTCTGACCTGTGCGCCTT
Source organism: Peribacillus sp. NPDC058002 (assembly GCF_042886655.1). Lineage (NCBI taxonomy): Bacteria > Bacillati > Bacillota > Bacilli > Caryophanales > Bacillaceae > Peribacillus > Peribacillus sp. NPDC058002. Next base: position 8,090 of record NZ_JBHVQU010000041.1, read on the forward strand.
AATGTCATAACTGTGACTGGACCTGTAATATAAGAAACTAATGTCGCAACCGAAATAACCTCTGCCAAAACGCCCCAGCCTCTAAACATGAATAAAAATAAGAAAGATACCCCTAGATTCAAAAACATGGCTTGACGAGGGATTCCATAAAGTGGATGCAGTTTTCCAAAAACGCTTGGCAAATATTTATTCTTTTCCATTCCATAAAGCATTCGTGACGTTGTCGCCGTGTATGTTATTCCTGTCCCGGATGGAGAAATAAATGCATCCACATATAGTAAAATAACTAACCAGTTTATGCCTAGAACAATTGCTAAGTCAGCAAACGGTGAATTGAAATTCAAATGTTGCCATCCGTTCACGATCATGGACGGATCCACGGCTCCTATAAACGCAACCTGTAATAAAACGTAGATGACAGTTGCAATTAAAATGGATCCAATTACGGCAATTGGGATCGAACGTCCAGGATTCTTTGCCTCACCTGCCATATTAATTGGACTTTGAAAACCGTTAAATGCAAAGATGATACCAGAAGTTGCTACAGCTGTAAGTACACTTGCCCAACCATTTGGAGCCATGCTTCCTGCAGAGGTAAAATTGGCTCCATGAAACCCTGCAAATAAAAGTGACCCAATCGTAAGTCCAGGTATAATAACCTTAAACACTGTAATAAATGAATTAGCTTTCGAAAACAAACTAACTGTCCAGTAATTTAATAAAAAGTACACGATCAGTAAGGCAGAGGCAATTGCCAGGCCTCCCCCAGTAAGACTTCCATTTTCTACTAATCCATGTGTCCACCGTGCCCATTCCCATGGCCATGAGCTCATATATTGAACAGAAGCGATCGCTTCAACTGGAATTACGGAAACGATTGCAATCCAGTTTGCCCAACCTGCAAGAAACCCTAAAAAAGAACCATGAGAGTATTGCGTGTATTTTACCATTCCCCCAGCTTCAGGAAACATAGATCCTAATTCACTGTAAGAAAGTGCGATAAATAAAATAACGACCATCCCGATAATCCAAGAGATAATGGCAGCGGGTCCTGCGATTTGCGCCGCTCTCCAAGCTCCGAATAACCAACCTGAGCCAATAATAGACCCGAGTCCTACCATCGTTAACGAAAACGTTCCCATCTTTCGCTGCAAATTATTCATATGTTCATCACCATGCTTTCCAAAATTGTTCCTTTATAATAAGGTCCTTAAAGAAATTGGACTTTATGATTCGTCTCAAGTACATTCAACTGAATCTTAAAGTAATTGCTGCATTACATAACGTCTTGTTAAAGATTACCTTTTTACAAGAATAAATTCCCCTGCTTTTAGAAAATACTTAGATCCCATTCCTGTGCCATTTGTTTCAATAACATACTACCTGTTACACTATTCCCATATTCATCAATAGCAGGTCCATATATGCCAATGCCACATCCATCTTGAAAAGGCATTCCGCTTCGGGCACTTGGAGGAACTAGTGCCATAATCCCGCCAGATACTCCACTTTTGGCTGGCACCCCAACAAAAGCCGCAAATTTCCCCGAAGCATTGTACATACCACAAGTAAGCATTAATGCTTTGGCCAGCTTAGCCACTTTTTTAGGGAGTACTTGTTCTTTACGAATAGGATGGTATCCATCTTGTGCAAGAATCAGTCCAAGCAAGGCTATGTCTTCTGTGGTTACTTCTATGGAACATTGCTTGAGGTAAACCTCTAAAGCTTCCTCTACATCCGACTCTAAATAATTCGTCTCTTTTAAATAGTGGGCTAAAGCTCTATTTCTATGGGAAGTTTGCCACTCAGATTGATATACTTCCTCATTGATGGCTGGGCGCTTCCCTAACAAATTTTCAAATAATTCATAGAGAAATTCCAATTTTTTTCGTGAAGAATCCCCTGGGAGAAGCGATGCTATGGTAATCGCCCCTGCATTTATCATAGGATTAAATGGCTTTCCCGGCTTATGCATTTCTAAACGAATAATTGAATTGAAAGCATCCCCGGTTGGTTCCACATCGACCCTCTCTAGCACATAAGAAATGCCGCACCCCAAGCATGCGGCTATAAAGCTGAGCACTTTTGAAATACTTTGCAGCGTGAAGGGGACTTCCCAATCCCCAGTCTTGATCATTGTTCCACCAGGCTCCAATATGCAAATGCCCAATTGCGGTAAATGTGCATTTCTCAATGCCGGTATATAATTGGCGGTTTGCCCTTCAGTAGCAAAGGATCTGTAATGTGCTACCCATTCATCTAAGTCGGCTATTCTTTGACTATTAACATGAATGTCATACTCTTTTGACAATTCTTCAATCACATTCTTCCACCTCTTCAGTTGTTGTATCATTTTTTTCAATATGAGCGTCTTTCCGAATGCCATCAAGCTTACTTATAATAGATTCGATGAAGACATAATGAATATTCAAAATATTATTAAGCGCTTTCAAATATTTCTATCTACCGTTCATTTTAAATTGGGAACTACATAATCATACGAAAACCTACAAAATCAAAAAATAAAAAACCACAAAAAAACGTATTTATTTCACATATAGAAAAAAGATTGGGTTTGCCATAATCGGTAATAAGCCGTTCTATTCAGAAACAAAGAAAGCGTTGTATTGAAGCCGATGAAACTGTATACTGATTTTTTAAACAAATTGGGTGGTGACGACTTGAATCTCAGTACGTTAATGAAAAAAGAGGTCAATATCCTTGCTTTGATGTTGTTAACAGTGCCGTTGGCAGGCGAATTGAGTTTTTACCCTTTAAATGAAACGTTTCGGGTAAGCTTTGGTCCGCCTGTACTTTTCTTCTTTTTACTATTATTACAGAAAACACCTGCCATTTTTTCAGGCTTCCTGACAGGAACAATGGTTGTGGTATTTCGTATTCTAATAGATTTTTTCATGCTTGATAGTTTTTCCTGGTCTTCCTCTTTTCAAGTTCATTTTCCAAGTTTCTTTTTTTATTTCACCTACTCCTTTCTTTTTTATTTAGTGAAAATCAATCGCTTTCAAAACCGATCGTTGATTATTGGATTTATTGGTCTTATTATCGAAATTTTGTCTGACTCAATAGAATTAATCTTTCAATATATTGTATTAGAAACAACAATTACTTTAGGTTCACTAAACGAGATGATCATGATCGCATTCGCCCACAGTTTTATCGTTTTAAGCTTTTTTAATATGATGAAACTATATGAAGCACAATCAAGGGAACGGCAAATCAGAAAACAAAATGAACATATGCTGATGCTCATTTCCAATTTATACGAGGAAACGATCCACTTAAAAAAAACATTAAAAAATGCAGAGAATATTACAAAGAAATCGTATGATTTGTATCGAGAATTAAAAGCATTGGAAAAACGGGAAAAGCACTTTCATGTTCCTACAGAACCATATAGTCAAAAAGCATTGCGCATCGCGGGTGAAATGCATGAAGTCAAGAAAGATAATCAACGAATTTTTGCTGGTCTCTCCAAATTGATTTCCAATGAGAGCTTTAGGGATTATATGAATGCTGCTGAACTTTTTCATTTAATCATCCGAATTAATGAAAAATATGCCTTCTCATTAGGAAAGGATATTCAATTTGAATACTCATTAGATGGAAAAAACGATTCACATTATCATGTATATACCGTGTTATCCCTTTTCAATAATTTAGTCGCTAATGCAGTGGAAGCAATTAAAGAAAAAGGAATCGTACATTTAAGTTTGAGTGAAAGTCGCGACAATGTAGAATTCAGGGTTGCTGATACCGGACCTGGAATTCCTCAAAAATATCAGACTGTCATATTCAAACCTGGATTCACATCAAAATATGATCATTTTGGGACACCTTCAACAGGGATTGGTCTCTCATATGTTAAAGAAGTCGTAAAAGAACTGGGAGGCGATATCCTGTTTGAGAATAGTTTTAACGGTGCCGTTTTTTCAATAAAATTACCCATTCATAAGTTGATCCAGAAAGGATGATTCCATGCGTTTTTTTATAACTGATGATGATTGTGCGATACGTTCAAACTTGAGCCAAATTATTGAGAACGAAGATTTAGGAGAAGTGGTGGAGGAAGCCGAGGATGGAAGTCTATTAGAAGGACATATTTTGAATTTAAAACAAATCGATATACTATTTATTGATTTATTAATGCCAATCCGGGATGGCATTGAGACACTTCGTCATATAAAAAATACATTTAACGGGAAAATAATAATGATTTCGCAGGTTGAATCAAAGGATCTGATTGGTGAGGCATACTCACTTGGAATCGATTATTATATTACTAAACCAATCAATCGTATTGAAATATTAACAGTCATCCGAAAAGTCATGGAACGCATTCATTTAGAAAGATCGATCACAAATATCCAGGCCTCATTAAACAGTGTATTGAACTTTGAACAGCCAAAAGTTGATAAATCCAATCGTTATAATGAAAAAAGTATAAGAGAGGTGGGTGAGTTCCTTTTATCGGAATTAGGGATCGTTGGAGAAAAGGGTGCAAAAGATTTAATCGAAATCCTGCAATATTTATTTATGTATGAACGGACTTTTACTTTTGGAAGGCATTTCCCGACCCTTAAAGATATCTTTGTAGAAATCACCAAAAAAAAGCTCGGCACATCAGCTTTGCAGGTTGATATCAACCGGGAGATAAAAGCTGCCGAACAGCGAATACGCAGAACGATTAACCATTCGTTAAATCATTTTGCTTCGCTCGGTTTAACGGATTTTTCAAATCCGAAGTTTGAAAATTACGCTTCTAAATTTTTTGATTTCACAGTCGTTCGTCAAAAGATGAAAGAACTGCAATATGATTCAACAATAGTCCTTACACCTACCCGGGTAAATACAAAAAAATTTATTCAAGTGTTTTATTTCGAGGCGAAACGATTGAGCCCTGATGAAATAATTAGATATACATAATCCTGATTAAAACCAAAAACGAAAGCACTGAAAAGACATAAAATCCCCTGAAAAATTTCAGGGGGTTTTTGCAAGATTTTATTTTTTCAACAATAAATACATGAAATAAGGAGCACCGATCAATGCAACCATGATACCTGCAGGAATCCCCTCGGGTTCAATTATATTACGGCCTATTGTATCGGCAAGCAACAATAGCCATCCACCGATTAAAATGGCAACCGGAATGAATAGTTGATTTCGAGGTCCCACCAAAGATTTTGCTATATGCGGGGACATGAGTCCAATGAATGCAATTCCGCCTGTAACAGAAACGGCAGCCGCGGCCAATGCTACAGCAGTGATTAGCAATGTGATCCGCTCCTTCTCAATCGATACACCGACCCCAATTGCGACCGGTTCACTTAAACCAAGCAGATTCAAACGATTTGCTTTATATAATGTGAATGGAATGAGAATGATTAACCATGGAAGAACTGCCCAAATGAAAGGCCAATCCGTTCCCCATATATTTCCCGCCAACCATTTTGCAATGAAATCGACTTTGGCTCGTTCCGCTGATGAAATGAGGACAATCATCAGGCCTGAAAGCGCCATTGAAAAACCAACCCCGATCAACACTAACCGGACGGGTTCAAGGCCGCTCCTTCTCTTAAATGAGAGGATATATATTAAACAGGCCGTCAATAACGCGCCGATAAAACCGACAAGCGGAACCATATAAACAAATGATCCAGCGTCAAGCGGGAAAAACAGAAAGAAAGCGGCTATGGCAACACCAGCTCCAGAATTGATCCCGATGATTCCGGGATCGGCCAAATCATTACGTGTGATTCCTTGAAGGATGGCTCCCGACAGTGCCAGGGCCATGCCTGCTAAAATGGTAATGATGATTCGTGGTAATCGGACGGAAAATAATATGAATTCCTCTTTAAATGTGCCTTGCCCTAAAAGCGTTGGAATCAGTCGCCCTATAGAAAGATTCGAATATCCCGAACACGTTCCTATAATGATCGTAATGATAATGAGTGCGGACAATGCACCTACTATCCATCGCTGTTTTTTGACTAAAGCTGACTGGATCATGAAAATGCTTTACCTCCTTTGCGCACGATTAGGAGGAAGAAAGGTAAACCTATCATCGCAACAATCGCTACCACAGGTGTTTCATATGGAGAATTGATTGTACGGCCGATCGTATCGGCAAGTAGCATGAAAGTGGCTCCTAAAATCGCTGACATAGGCAGGATGAATCGATAATCCGTACCCACGAAAGCCCGGACCATATGGGGGACCATTAAGCCGATGAATACCATATTTCCAACAAGTGCAACGGCAGCGCCTGCCAGGAGAACGATGACTACGAAGAGTACCGCCTTTATTTGTGTTGTCTTTTGGCCTAATCCTACCGCCACTTCTTCACTTAAGCTTAGTATGGTGAGCTGTCTGGAAAAGAAAAGGGAAATCAGGATGCCAATTAAAATGAACGGGACGATTACCCGAAGCTGGCCCCATGATGTTCCGATATTCCCGCCTGCAGTCCACATCGATACATCTTTTGATACTTTGAAATAAAGGCCGACCCCTTGCGAAACGGCAAAAAGGAATGCAGAGACTGCAGCACCAGCCAATACGATCCGTAAAGGAGAAAATCCTCCCTTTTTCATCGCACCTATCCCGAAAACCATGGTTGCCCCCACCGCGGAACCTATAAAGCACGCAATCATGATCCCTAAGTTATTGGCATTTGGAATGAATGCCAAAGTAATGGCGAGACCTGCATTGGCTCCTGCCGTCAATCCAAGCAACCCCGGATCAGCAAGTGGATTCCTAGTCATTCCCTGCATGATGGCACCGGAAACGGCAAGTGCTGCACCCACAAAGATTGCCCCCACTTCACGAGGGAAACGGATTTCCCGAATGATTGAAAGTTTTTCACCAGCAGCATTTGATGTCAGTGCTTGCCAGACATCTTTTACGGTAACATCCGCCGCACCAAATGCCATTGAAATAATGAACATGCCTATGAATAGAGCGACCCCTATGATCAGTTTATATATAAATGGGATGAAACGTTGATTTTCATTAGTCATCTGTCTCTCTCATCTCTTTTTTTATAGAATAAAAGGAGAGGAATTGGAATCCCTCTCCCTCGCTGCATTATTTTCCAAGAAAACTTTTGGAAAAGAAGTCTAATTGGTATTCTAATGTTATTGGATCATTGAAGTAGAATTTTTTTGCATCAGCTTCATATAGTTGATTATTTTTAACGGCAGGTATGTTTTTAAACGTATCTGTTTGTTGGAATGAATTGTCCTGATCTTTGTTATTGCTCAAAATCACATAATCACCGGCATAGTCTTTCAGGACTTCTAATGACAAGGCAAAGTAACCATCTTTCAATGCCGTTTCTTTTACCTTTTCAGGCATGCCCAATTTCATTTCTTGGTAAAGGATTTCCGTTCCACGGCCCCAATTATCGCCGTATACATAAAACTGTTTGTCAAACTTTTCGAAAACGGAAACGGTAGCATCTTCTCCAATTTTAGCCTTAATTTCATCACCGGTTGTTTTTGCCCGTTTTTTGAAATCATCCACCCATGCTTGAGCTTCTTTTTCTTTATTCAAAAGTTTACCTATTTCTACATGTTGTGTTAAATAGTCCACTTTTCCGTATGTATACGTTACAGTTGGAGCAATTTCCTTTAATTTATCAACATTTTTAATCGTTGATAAACCAATGATTAAATCCGGATTCAACTCAATGATTTTTTCCAGGTTTTCGTCCGTTACTTCCTCGACATTTTTTAACTCTTTAAAGTTCGGGTTCATTTTAGACCACGAATCAACCCCTACAAGGTTAACATCCAATGCCATTACGTTACCTGCGAAAGAAGATAGTACTAAAACACGCTGAGGATTTGCCGGAACTTCAACAGGACCATTTTCAGATTGATATGTGATAGTACCTGATTTTTCCTTTTTTGAATCGGTGCTTTTTTCTTTTTCGGTTGACCCGTTACCACAAGCACTAATAATTAACACTAACAGCAGTATAAACGGGAACATTATCTTTTTCATTTGTTGTCAAATCTCCTTTTAATAAATTGTATGTGCTGCACATTGGTTTGTTCGTTCGTTGATCTCGCCCGATTACCGCATCAATATGGAATACTTCCTTAAGCACTTCATGAGTGATGACTTCTTCGCAATCACCCGCTTTGACTATTTCCCCGTCCTTTAAGGCAATGATATAGTCGGCAAAGCGAGCAGCTTGGTTTAAATCATGAAGAACCATGACGATTGTACGTCCCTGTTCTACATTCAGCTTCTGTAATAATTCTAGAACCTCCAGCTGATGCGCCATATCCAAATAAGTGGTCGGCTCATCCAGGAATATGATTTCCGTTTCCTGGGCAAGGGCCATGGCAATCCAAACACGCTGGCGCTGACCTCCTGAAAGAGCATCCACCGGACGGAACTTGAAGTCTTTCGTTCCGGTCACTTCAAGTGCCCAATCGATCACATCATAGTCTTTTTGGGTCAGGCGCCCAAAACCTTTTTGATAGGGAAAACGTCCATATGATACGAGCTCCCCAACCGTCAATCCGCTTGCACTCTCGGGTGTTTGCGGAAGTATGGCCATTTTTCTTGCAAGGATCTTAGTGCTTTCTTTTGAAATATTCACTCCATCTAAAACAACCGACCCTGATTGATTTGGAATGATCCTGGTGATCGCTTTCAAAAGTGTGGATTTTCCACATCCATTTGAACCGATGATCGTTGTGATTTTTTTATCTGGAATTTCCACACTGAGATCTTTTACAATTAAACGTTCACCATAACCAATATTTAAATTCTCTGTATATAGGCGAACCATTTTTTAACCTCCATTTACTGAAAAATAGATAAGTAAAAACTCAAATGAAAATGATTATCATTATCCATTACCTAATTACTATAATTCTATCTATATATATTGTCAATGGTAATTTCATGGGTATATTAAGAAGAAATTCTGCCGTGTTTTTTTTTTGAGCCGAACCGTATACAAATGAAAACGGTAAAGATCCCGGAAACATTTCCGGGATCTTTACCGTTTGGCCCATGCTCGGGACTTTGAAAGATGGTCTTTTATGGGAAGGCAAGAATACTCCTACCTAATAGGCACTTTCATCAATCAATGTTTCTTAAAACCTTGTTTCTCAACGTAATCTTTCATGTACAACCTGCTTTTCTTTCCAAGCATTCCAGCCATTTGCTCGGTCCAGGTGTCTTTTCGTTTACCTTTAGTCCGTTGCTCGTAATAGCTGGAAATCGTTTTATTATACTCTTCAAGTTGTCCGATGAACTCCTGCTTATCCTCCTGATATCCATTTTCATGATAGATATTGGCCAGCGGCAAACGCGGCTTTTTATCCGAACGGTTTTTCGGATATCCGACCACTAGACCGAATAATGGCATAACGCGATGCGGTATATTCAAAATCTCTGACACTTCCGGGAGATGATTGCGGATCCCGCCTATATAGCAAATGCCAAGATCCATCGATTCTGCTGCCAATGCTGCATTTTGAGCCGCAAGAGCAGCGTCGATACAGGCAACCATGAATTTCTCCGTACTTTCAATCGATTCGGACAGGTCCGTGTTTTCCATTTCGGAAACCATATCCTGACGATATAAATCGGCGCAAAAGACGAATAGATGTCCATTCTTCTCTACATATGATTGTGGTCCGGCAAGTTCAGCAAGCTTGGCTTTCTTATTGGGATCGGTTACCCCTATGATTGAATATGCTTGGATATAGCTTGAAGTCGATGCCGCTTGGGCACATTCCACAATCGTATTGATTTGCTCCTCAGACAATAACTTGTCCTCAAAAGAACGAATGGAACGGTGATCTAAAATCTTCTCAATAATGTTATTCAATGCTCCCACCCCTTAAGAATATGTAAAAAATCCCTCATCGGGGCTCAAATGTCCCCGATGACAGTATGACATTGGTGAAACTCAACCTTTTGTTTTCAAATCCAATTCACGGTAATTTTGCTGTCTCAGTGCTTCATAAACCAAGATGGCAGCCGTGTTCGACAGATTAAGGGAACGTACTTTATCCGTCATCGGAATCCGAAGGCAACGATCCATATTTTCTTGGATCAGCTCTTTCGGGAGACCCGTCGTTTCACGGCCAAAAATGAAGTATATTTCACTGTCTTGATCACTGTAATCGAAGCTGGAATGCGGCTGCTCCCCGAACTTCGTTAAGTAATAAAATTCACCGCCGGCATTTCTTTCATAAAACTCTTCTAACGAATCATAATAATGGATTTTTACATTTTCCCAATAATCGAGACCGGCCCGTTTAAGCTGTTTGTCATCCGTCGAGAAACCGAGCGGGCGGATGAGATGTAAAGACGTATCCGTCCCTGCACATGTTCTTGCGATATTTCCTGTATTTGCTGGAATCTGTGGTTGATATAAAACTACATGTATTGACACTTCATTTTCACCTCTAGTTTGAACTTCACCTTAATTATAGCATTAAACAAAAAAGACTAAAAACCAATCAACCTCCATCCAAAATCACAAAGAATTTATAAACGATGTTCGGTGTATACCTGGTCGAATCCTCATACGTCCAATATCGGTGACGGCTGTTCATCGTATGTGCATTCACAAGCGGCATCCCGTCCTGATCCTTCGCCGTAACAATCAAGTTATGATCAAACCGTCCGTCGCCTTCGAAATCTATGCAGAGGATATCACCCAAATTCAATTCCTGGGCCGACTCCACCCGCTTTGTCCTGATGACATTCCCGGCGTTTAGCAGATGATATAAGGAATGGGCCGTCGTCCATGTATAACTCCAGCTTTTCCCCCTTATCCACCAGCCCTTATTTTTGTTTGGCGCCCCCCACATCGGTATTCCTCCCGCATGCAAACATTGTGAAATGAAATTCGTACAATCATCAGTGAATTTATGATAAGCCGGATTGAATTCATTCCACCAACGCTCGGCATATTGGACGGCCTTCATCCGATCATATTTATATGCGAGACGATCTGCGCCCGGATCACATTTTGGCGGTGCCTCTACGGTTTCAAAGGTGGGAAAAAGCTCACGTTCATCCACTATATACCCATTTCGAAACCGGGCCTCCCTTTCTTCCATTTCTTCTTCTATATAAAATGAATCCTCCTGTTTCAATAAATATTGCAGATGCACATGATATGTCAGGACTGTATCATTGTCTTCCTTTTTCCTCGAATGCACCTTCCCTGCCGCATTCACCCGAACAATTTCAGCAGCACGGTTCCTCATCATTTCCCTTTTCAAATGTAACTTCCTTTCACTCCGCTCCAAATCATCGGAAGTATAAAACTCTATTCTTTCTTGTAAAAGGCGTTGCAATTGTTCCCTCAAGTTCATGCCCTCCTTCTTACCATCTATGCTAATGTGTATGTGCGAAGGGGAGTAAAATGCACCTGATGATTTCCCCCTGCCTTTTTACGATTTTAAAGGGTAATCCAAACAACCCTCACATTCATAAATTTTACTGTCACGTGGTGAAGCCTTTCCGTATGGGTCGATTACAGTATGGCTTATTTATGCTGAATTATAATCAAAGTAATATTGGGGAAATAATAAAGATGGATACACAATTTTCTAACCTGATTAGACCAGATTGGAGAGGGAAATTTTGAGCATTATTGAAGTGTTAAGTAGGGTGGTCGCCGCTTTTGTGGTTTTACTATTGATTACTCGAATTATGGGAAAAAAGCAAGTAAGTCAGCTGACTTACTTCAACTATATTACAGGTATCACTATCGGCGCGGTGGCTGCTTCCATCACAATTGATACAAGTATTGATGTGGTTGACGCCTTCGTTAGTTTAATCGGTTGGTCCGTACTCACTATTCTTGTAAGCTTTATTAATTTAAAATCTCCAAAAGCTCGTATAATACTTGACGGCGAACCTACAATTGTAATCAAAGATGGAAAAATCCTAGAGAAAGCTTTGAAAGGGGAAAAATTAAACATGGATGACCTTAGCATGCTATTGCGAGAACAAAGCATATTCTCCATGCAAGAGGTAAACTATGCCATTTTAGAACCAAATGGTCAATTGTCTGTCTTAAAAAAAGTGGATAGCCAGAGTGGTTCCAAAAAGGATATTACTTATGTGAAACCATTATACATACCTACTGAAATTATTGTGGATGGAAAAATCGTTCCTCATAATTTAAGTAAACTGAGTTTAAACCAAAGCTGGTTGGAAACGCAATTACAGCATTTTGGTGTATGCCTACAAGATGTATTTTATGCTGAAATACAAAGTGATGGCACTTTGTATATAGATAAAAGACAAGATAACCAGTATCCTCCACGTTAAGAGGGAAAGGGGAACTCAAGTCATTTAAATTTGGACAGTCATGCATCGAGAGCTAACGAATTGCTGATTATTAACAGCCCAATAATCTCTATTTTTAGGTTCCCACAGGTATATATTTATTTATATATATACAAACATCTCCATCGCAGGAATAGTACAACAACTAGTTATTCAGCATGGCAAGTGTCCCAAATAAGCGGTGCTGCAGCTCACCTTAAGTATGAATTGGTAGATGCCGTAACAAATATACCCGTATAACAGCAATCTTATGACGGGGATGTAAGTTCTGCTGATAATCGATACTAAGTTTTATCTTCTGTTCAATAATGTATTTACTACAAAAGACTACTACTTAGAGTGGTAATTTCCATAACTAAAAAAAAGAGGAAGAAGCTGTCACAAAAGTCATTTACGACTTATGGACAGCCTCTACATCTTAAATATCATTTTGTTTCCAAGGTAAACTGCAGTCCTTTCTCAATTTCCGCCAGTACCTCTTCATCCGTTTCCTTCATTCTTGCTTCTTCCAGAATGGAAACGGCCTGCTCCCGGCCAATTTTCCCGACTGCCCAAGCCGCCGTTCCTCGGATTACAGGCCTTGGATCTTTCTTCATGACCTGTATCAATTGGGGCAATGCCGTTTCATCTTTGAAGTGGGCCAATGCTAAAATGGCATTTCGTTGGATTGGCTTTTTACCACGCCAAGATCCAGATACATGGCCGTATTTCTCTTTAAAGTCCCGATTTGAAATCGTAAGCAATGGTTTCAACAGCGGTTTCGCCAGCTCTGGGTCGGGTTCCATCTCTTCATGGAAATGAAAATCCATTCCTTTGTTTTTCGGACAAACTGTCTGGCATGTATCACACCCATACAAACGATTGCCTATTTTCGTCTTGAACTCATCCGGAAGGAAACCTTTTGTCTGCGTTAAGAATGCAATGCAACGCTTGGAATTTAGCTGCCCGCCCTGAACGAGCGCACCAGTCGGGCAAACATCGACGCATTTATTGCATGTCCCGCATTGATCTTCCATCGGTTGATCAGGTTCAAATGGCAGGTTGGTAATCATGTCCCCCAAATATACATAAGACCCGAATTCCGGAGTGATGATCATACTGTTTTTTCCACTCCAGCCAATTCCCGCACGCTCAGCCACTGCCCTATCTGATAATTCACCCGTATCAACCATGGATTTCGTCAATGCTCCTGGCACTTTATCTTTAATGAAGTTCTCAAGTAACTGCAATCTATTTCGAAGAACGGTATGATAATCCGTTCCCCAAGAAGCCCTGCAAAAGATCCCGCGTCGCTCACTTTTTGTACTTTGCGGAGCATCCTTCAATTTCGAAGGATATGCAAGCGCAATCGAAATGATGGATTGCGGTTTATCGAATATCAATTCAGGCCTTACCCTCTTTTCTATATCGGCTTCTTCAAACCCTGACTGATAATCCAGCTCCTGTTGACGTATCAGCCTACCTTTCAATTCGGTAAAAGCCGTGGCCGATGTAAAGCCGATTTTATCAATGCCGATTTCCTTACTATATAAAATCACTTCTTGCTTGAATAAGTTCATATCCATATATTAATCACCTACTTCATTCAGTATTCCCATTGAAGCTTGAATCCATTTCAAACCATTGCTATCTATGATAAACTAATTGCAATCATTTTTGGAGGTGAAACGGTTGGAAATTACCATATCAGCTAATCTAAGCAGTAAAATCCCTGAATTCAAAGTCGGGATCATTACATATGAAAACATCGAAGTAGGTCCCTCCCCGCAAATGGTGAAAGGAAGACTACAACTATTTCAGGAAGCACTTTTCTTCGACCTTGAAGAAAAGGAATTGACCGACTTTTCCGGCATTAAAGCGTGGCGGGAGATTTTCAAGGCTACAGGAGCAAACCCGTCGCGGTATCGCCCCTCCGTGGAAGCCCTTTACCGCCGCGTAAAAAAACAGAATTACTTGGCACCCATCCATTCAGCCATCGATTTGAATAACTTCTTCTCGCTGTTATATGAAGTTCCGATCGGCATTTATGATGCGGACAAATTATCAGGAGACATCTCGATAAAGATTGGCGAAGGGTCAGATGGTTATGAGGGACTGAACGGCCGCTTGAATTCCATGGAAAATATGATTACATCAGCCGACCATGATGGCGCATTCGGAAGTCCTTACGTTGATTCAGAACGCACGAAAGTCACCGAAGGAACGAAAAAGGCCATCCAAATCATATATTTACAACCCAATACTCCAATCACCGAAGCAAATCAGCTAACGAAATCCTTGATGGACATGTTCCTTGAAATCCACGGGGGTGTAGGGACTTACTCGATAGTAGAAGGATAATTAAAATTGAACGGAAATAAGCCCTTTCCACAATCGGAAGGGGTCTTTTCATGATTCTTCCTAACTTATATGGATAAATAAAACCAGTGCGCGAATATCCTTTTATTCAACCGTTCGGTCATACCTAATTACACAAGCTTTTCAGTTTGAACAATAAAAACACACACCTATTCAAACTGATTCTACTAACATAGTTAATCTCTTTGAACAAGTTTGCATCGAAATCCCCACTCTCCCAGATGTAGAATCACAATAAATAGAAAGCTACGATTTTCATTACGGTATGACATCCGGTATTACCGCTTCCATAGAATGTAGTTAATTGGGACAATAAAAAAATCCCACTGTGAACAGTAGAATTCTTGTAATAATATTTAAACGCAAAGCTTCGTTCTCCAGGTAACGAAACCCTACGTTATGAGTATGTATTGGAGCGGGTGAAGGGAATCGAACCCTCATCATCAGCTTGGAAGGCTGAGGTTTTACCACTAAACTACACCCGCATATCCATGTAGAACTTTGTCGAATCACTAACAAAATTAATTATATAGTTTAATGTGAAAAAATGCAATAGTTCTTTTAAAAAAATTTAATAATTAATGTATTGTAACGTTAATATATTCATTCACTCTAGTAAAGATGTTAAAAGTCCCCTGATTCAGAGAACTTTTTCATCCTATATGATGATTTAAGACCAAATGACTTCCATTAACCGCGGATAAACCTGCTGTGCCGTTTCAAGCAGCATGATTAACTTCCTGAACGCCAGATCCGGTACGATGTCCCCCTCAATGGAGTATGAATACCGAATGGAAATGGTCCCATTTTCTTCATACAGCTTGGAATACCTAAAATTAGCATTATATTCATTCAACAGTGTATGTACATCCTGTTTCTTTTCAGGATTCTTCAACTCGGCGACATTAAAGCAAAATAAGTCCGCCACATTTTCATCTTGATTGAAAGCAAATACTAAAAGGACCTTCCACCCGTCCTTTAACTTTTGCTCGGCTCTAAAAAAGGTGGTGCCATCTTCATTCAACTCATTCATATAGATTTTCTCACTAGTTAAAAAATCACGAAATTTAGCAACGTTTGACATGGTTCATCACCTTTCTGTTTGTAAATACATTTTATAATGAAAACCGGCATTTTTACAGACTTTTCTATAAACCTGCCCATTTCATCTTATTAACAGTGGCGATTGAGATTCTAATAAGAACTCCCTTATTAGAATCACTAGATTGATTAACTCGTTGCTTCACCGCAAAACCGAAGTGCTTTTTGAAGATCCAAAATTTCGTGGCGGATTTTTGAGTACCCTTCAATTTCCGGAACCTCTTTATTGGTAAGTGACCGCCCCTTATCTGCAGCGATTGCCATTGTTTCAAAAACATACAGTAATTGAGCAAGTTCACTCTCTGAAAGTACCAACCGATCGGAGAATTTCAAGCTTGCATTTAAATAATATCCCAGCTGTTCTATCGAAAATATTACGGGCCAAAGAGATTCCAGTCTAGCCTTGTTTTTGAATATCTCACCAAGAGCAGCATTGTAGACCGTTAATAGATTAACCATATTGGTTTGCATTTTGTTCCTTTCACTGCTTTCATCGATTGCAAGTCCATTATCCTGTCCAGAGAACGCCACCAACAGAAATTGCCCCTGGCTTCGAATGGTTTTGGCCATCAAATGATTGAGAAGGCTTGAGGCCGATTGACTGCCGATTAGCAGCGATCCAAGAAGACCTATCATGCTCCCGACGACGATATCGGTTATTCTTACGGTCGCAAAAAAACTAAAATCATAGCTTTGAGTTGAATATTCCGCCATGATTAAAGCTGAAGGGGTAAAAAACATCGCCGCCAATCCATAATTCCGCACGATGAAAAGCTCTGTAATGATTGTCAAACACAAAATGATCAGAACGATAATGAACTCGTTATGAACGGATGCAAGAATTAAGCTTGCCAATAGGAGTCCAATGATTGTCCCGAAGGTCCTTTGTACCGCACGATGAAATGTGGCAACGATGGTCGCACCTGACATAACGGCTGCACAGGATAAGGGAATCCAGTACGAACGGTTAAAATCAGCGGAATAGGCGATGATGGCCGCAATGGTAAGGACTGTTCCATATCGAACGGAAGAGAGAAAGACAATCGAGTTCTTATCGAACGCCCCAAGAAAAATCGTTTTTAAAGAAGGCTTTGAGATTGAAGCTTCCTTGTGGATTTTACTAACCGGTTCATTCATGATGGCATCCGCATTGTAAATTTCTACGAATAGCTTTGCAACCTCTAGTTCCATTTGGTCCGGCTGAAGAATCTTTGATTCATTTTTAGTTTTAGATGCAATGGAGTCAGCCAAGGCACGTACCGATTGTCCTAATTCTGGCGGTAGCACAAACTTTTTGTGCAAGGATAGTTCCAATGCTTCCAGGAAAATGACATTCGCCTGGTCATTCAATAGAAACAACCGCTTTAACATGTCTGAGCTTCGCCTGTTTGAAAACCCGGCTAACAATGTACCTTCCGCTTGTTTCATCGCCAATACCGTTCTTTGTCTTGCTGCATTGAATCTCCCGGTGCCTAGCGAATCAAAAAATGCACCCAATTCTCTGTACACCTTTTCCACCGCAAGCTTTTCTGGTCCATGAGGATTGAAAAACCAACCTAACATACAGATTATCCAAGACAGTGCCCCCCCCAATAAAACAAGACCTCCACGCAACGGTGCAAGCGTCTGATCGATGGGCATACCTGTCGCTAGCGCAAAACTCAAGACAAAGAAAACCGCCGAAGGACCGGTAATCTTTAATGCACCAAAAATAAAAAAAACACTTGCCCCGATGATCCCCATAATTATGGCTGTTCCCAATTGGTATGGAGCCAAAAGCGTCCCTAATACAACAGATAAAGCAAGACCCACCATCACAAAGAAAATCTTTTTAGCTCTTTGGTGATACGGTTGGTTAAATACGTATAAATAAGTGAAACCGCCTATTCCTGCCAGTAAACCGTACGCTAAATTGCCGAATAATAAGCCAATGAAAACAGGTAAGGCAGCCGCTATCCCTGCACTTAAAGCTTTTATCCAAGGAAATGGATTCTTTTTTAATTCAAAAGCCTGTTTAAATGTCGTATGTATTACATCCAACTTCAGAGATTTTGAAGATGTCCCTTGCTTATCTTTACTCATTTCAATTTTCCCTTTCATCAAATGATTACCTAGGTAACTGTTCTTTTTACTTTATCATGTCATTATGTCGAGAGCCATGTTTATAGAGACCCTTTTTTAATATCCTTCATATGGAGCAAAAGATACGGTAAAGGGTAAGTAATTCTTGTAAGCCTTTGTTTTACACCTAATTTTCGTATGATTTCCACATGTATCGAAGCCCTTGACTTTCAAGAAGGAACATCACTGTCATCCCTTCAACAGATAGACAAACACGGCCTTTCATGTGTTAGTGACCAGTATCAAAATTATTGATGATATATATAACTATCTTATCTCGGGTGTTATTCATAGCGACAAATTGTCCGATAACGACATTGATCCCAACATATGAAAATCCAGAGAATTCTTTTTTACTCCAAAGCTTGATTATCTTTCATGAAGGACATGCTTTGTAAATGATCAGGAATGGACACCATCCAAATAGAAAAAGGTCGAAGCACATCAATTTAGCTGAAAGATGTGCTTCGACCTCTATTATTGGTTTAACGGGATTTTTTTGAAATAACAGCTCTTTTAATACACCTTCATTTTCAAAGGTCAAACAAGATTCCGCCTCCACTTTGTTCCCTAATCTTATAGTTGAGCGAATTCAGGTTCCGCAACTTTTACAAGCTGTTTACCGAGGTTCGTTCCTTTAAATAAACCTAAAAAGGCATCAGGTGTGTTTTCGAATCCTTCAATAATCGTTTCTTCGTACTTCAGCTTTCCTTCTTGAAGCCACTTCCCTAAATCCGTAGCCCCCTCTTGGAATCTAGCTGCATAATTCCCAACTGTGAAACCTTTCATAAGGGCACTCGTTTTGATCATCGCCGATTGCAGACGCGGTCCTAGATCTTTCCCTTCTGCATTATACGAGGAAATCGCTCCGCATAATGGAATTCGGGCATTCGCATTCAAAAGTGTGAAAACAGCATCGGACACCTCGCCGCCCACATTATCGAAATAAACATCGACTCCATCGGGAACAGCATTAGCTAAATCTGTCTTAAAACTATCTCTTTTATAATTTACGGCTCCATCAAATCCGAGCTCTTTCGTTAAGTACTCAAGTTTTTCATCTGAACCGGCGATGCCAACAACCTTCGCACCTTTAATCTTAGCAATTTGTCCGACTGCTGACCCAACTGCTCCAGCCGCTCCTGAAACCACTACAGTTTCACCTTCTTGAGGTTTACCAATATCAAGCAAGCCAAAATAAGCAGTTAAACCGGTCATTCCAAGAATCCCTAAATGAGTTGTGACCGGAGCCACCTTGGGATCAATCACACGGATTTCATTTTCAGTGACAACTGTGTATTCCGCCCAGTCGATATTCCCGACAACGACATCCCCTTGTTTGAAGGAATTCGATTTGGACTCAACAACTTCAGCAACCACTCCACCGGTGATAACCTTATTCAATTCAAATGGAGCAATATATGATTTTGTATCTTGCATTCTGCCACGCATGTATGGATCGACAGATAAATATAGTGTACGTACTAAAATTTCATTATCCTTTGGTGTGGGAACGTCACTCTCAACAAAGTTAAAATCCCCTTTCGAAGGCATACCTTTTGGACGATTTGCCAGGGTGATCATTTGCTGTTTGGTTTGTGTCATCATTGTTCCTCCTTGGTTTTAAATACGTAATTTCGAAAAGAAGCGTATCACTGATGAAGTTCATCGGTCAAAGAATATGATTGGCTATTGCTTCCATAACACTCTTTATGTAGCCTTTCCTGCAAATCCTAAACTTGCTACGACCTATTATGTCCCATGTTTTCCTTTCATATAAAGGTCATCAGCAATTGGCTTTGTTACCTTCAATGTTCGTTTAAGAATAAATCATGTACGTAGACTTCTATATTATACGGTTCGCTTCCCAGGAAACTTTAACGGCCTTTCCCCTTTTGGATACCGGAAAAGGCCGCAGCTTGAAATACACTATTTTTAGTCTGCTTGGCAAATGTTCAAGCTCAGCAGCTACTTTTTTTCTTCTTATCTATAATTCCGATTTAAATCGTCGGCATGGACATTTTGTTCTGAAATCTTTGAGACTAAGTTCACACTTAAAAAAACTTTGCAAGCATATGTGAACTTGGTTTACTGGAAAGTCTACATCAATTTTGAAATAAACATCGTTGCAATTCCAAAGTAAATGAGTAACGAAAGTATATCATTCAGTGTTGTAATTAGCGGACCAGAAGCAACGGCAGGATCTATGTTGAATTTATATAATATCAAAGGAATGATGGTCCCAGCTAATGTCCCGATAATTAGGGTCATCACTAACGAACTTCCAACCACTAATCCTAGAACAGGATTTCCCTGCCAAACATAAGCAATGATGGAAATTAATATTCCACAGGTAATCCCTATTATCAATCCAACTTTCATTTCCCGTATGATAAGTCTGGTTACGACACCTTTATCCGTATCACTAGTGATTAGGCCTCTTACAACAACAGCTAAAGATTGAGTACCAGTATTTCCAGTCATCCCTGCAATCATCGGCATGAAGAAAGCAAGTGCAACAACTTTGGACAATGTTTCTTCAAAACCGCTTATTATCGTTCCGGACACTAATCCGATAAATAAAAGTAAAATAAGCCAGGGCAGCCGACGATATGCGGCCACGTGCGCCTTCGTGTCAAAGTCTATAGCTTTTCCCGAAGCCGATAATTTTTCAATATCTTCATTCGCTTCCTTAATGACAACATCAATAATATCATCGACGGTCACAATTCCTAATAACTCATTATTTTTTTCAACTACAGGAATTGCTAAAAAATCATATCGCTCAATAACACGCGCTACCTCTTCCTGGTCTTCATAAGCAAATACGGAGATAACCCGGCTATACATAATATCTTGAATTTTTTCAGATTCATCATTTATTATTAAATCCCGATATGACACAACACCTACTAATTTTTTATCATTATCTATTACATAAAGATAATTGATCGTTTCCGAAAACTCCGCAAAGACTTTCAGCTTTTCAACTGATTCTCGAACCGTATAATGTTGGGGTATCCATACGAAACGGTTTGTCATTATTCGCCCTGCCGTTTCAGGTGGATAATTCATGATATTTTGAACGATTTTTGATTCTTCTTGTTTCATACCTGAAAGAAGTTCTTCAATTTTTTCAGGGGATAGGTCCTCTAACAATGAAGCTAGGTCATCATTATCCATTAGATCCATTACATGGCCGGATTTCTCTATTCCTAATTTACTAAGGATTTTCAATTGATGAACCTTTTCAGCTTCTTGAATCAGTTCAGCGATTTGTTCTGAATCAAGTAATAATAAGAAACGTGTATGATGTTTTTCTGGAAGCCCCTCAAAAATTCGCGCAATGTCATATGGTTGGAGTTCTTCTAATATTGCTTGAAATTCTTTCTTTTTTCCTTCTTTTAATACTTTTATGATTTGTAAAGTCATTTGATCTTCCGTCAGGATTTTTATCATTTCGTCACTCACTCCTTTAGGGGAGCCAAAAAATATTTCCCTTAAATATCAAGAGTAAAAAAAATATTATTATTCCCCTTCCCAAACTCTTTGTGTTCATTCAATTTTAATTAAGCTTCGAATATATCGTCGTGAATAGTTCCCCACTACCCTCACCTCCAGAAAAAAATAAAAGCACCTCCATTACAAATGAAGGTGCTTAATACCGTTTATATGCGTACATTGCCTGAATGACAAATACAAACAGTCGTATATGACTGAATGACAAATACAAGCATAAATCCAGTTCCTCCATTCGTAGAGCTTTAGCACTGTGTGGCATAGGACAAAGCCAGCTACATTAAAAACCACCTTATGTCGATGGTTTCTGTTGACCCATTGGCGTCTTTCGACGTTTTTGGGCAGTAGCGTATCTCCTACACAGGAGCCTCACCTAACGAGGATATTTAATTTACAAATTCACTCTAAAAGAGTTTCTTTTAGATGTCAATGTTTGATTCAAATCATTCTAATTTTGACCTAATTTCTTACCTTTAAAAGAGTGCCATGAGAAAAACCGACTTAAGCGCTCCCGATTAAGACAGTCTGATTGAATGTCTCTTCGATATTTTTTTAAAACGTCCCATACTGCCACCATATTTAAAAGGGTAAATTGGAAAAATAAACATCTTTTCAAGGGAAAATATTGGAATTATATATTAGAACTTACTTATAATGAAGACGGATATGAATGGCTGAAACAAAGAAACACTTTACATGTTTATCTCTAATTATTAAAGAAAGGGATTGCTCAAATGAAAAGACCTTTGGCGATTATATGTTTTATCGTAAGTGCTTTTGTATTAATGGTAGGTTGCAGAACCAAGGACACGGTAGAGGTGGAAGAGAAATCGAAGGAAGTGAGCTCATTGAAAGCTATTGAAGGCAGGTGGGAGGGAGATATTAAGATTCCAAATCAACCGCTTCCAATCATTGTTCATTTCACGAAGAAAGATGGAACGATAAGCATTCCTGTACAAGGGTTGAACGAATTCCCCTTAACAAGCGTAAAGTTAAGCAATTCAGACTTGTTTTTTAATATGGATATCCAAAATCAGAAAATAACGTTTGATGGGAAAGTAGATAAGGAAAGGATTTCAGGAACATTTGTTCAAAATGGGCAATCGTTCTCATTTGAATTGCTTAAGAAATCCGATCAGGCAGTTAAAGAGAAAGAAACAGGTGAAATCGTGCAGGCCGACTTAAAGAACGGAACCATAAAAGGTCTTTTGGAAACACCCAAAAATGAAGGGCCTTTCCCTGTGATGATTATAATTGCCGGTTCTGGTCCAACCGATAAAGATGGTAACTCCATTGCAAATCCCGGAAAAAATAATAGTTTAAAAATGTTAGCCGAGAGTCTTGCAGAAAAAGGTATCGCAAGCATTAGGTATGATAAGCGCGGAATTGGTGAAAATATGCAATTGGCAGGAAAAGAAAAGGACCTGAGATTTGAACAATATATTGATGATGCAGCTGCTTGGGCTCAATTTGCCAAAAAGGATGGCCGTTTTTCCAAAGTTGGCATCATCGGCCATAGTGAAGGCTCTTTAATTGGGATGGCTGCCGCAAAGAAAACGGAAACAGATATATTCATTTCATTGGCGGGTGCAGGCGAACCCATTGACCAAGTACTCATTAAACAGCTTGAAGAGCAACTGACACCGACGTTATTAACGGAATCCAAAGAAATACTGGCAAAGCTTAAACAAGGAAAACAAATCGGGACTGTCAGTGCTGATCTACAAAGTGTATTCCGACCTTCTGTTCAGCCTTACATGATATCATGGATTCAATATAACCCGATAGAATTAGTAAAGGAACTGAACATCCCTGTTCTAATCGTGAACGGTAATAGAGATATTCAAGTGCCGGCAACCAACGCAAAAGCATTACATAATGAAAAAAAAGATTCTGAATTACTTATACTTGAAAAGATGAATCATGTCTTGAAAGAAGCCCCTGAAGATCGAAAGGGAAATTTAGCAACATATACAAATCCTGAACTACCTTTATCCCCTGGATTGGTGAATGGAATCATTGAATTTTTAAACAAAAATGACATTACAAGTAATGACGGTCATAAAAATAACCATTGAGAATTGCTTCTCCCCCGGGTTCAGGTGATCGGGTTGTTGTTGACATTCATAATGATAACCATAGGCGTTGAAATAGAAGAAGTCAAAAAATTTAACATCTAGAGTACATTTAGCAGGAGAGAATTTCACCCAAATCTATAGAAATTGAAATTTGTGGACGCTGAATGAAAGATGGTTATAGTGGTTAAATCATGAATAGGAATAATCAATATAGTTTAGAAAGACCAACAGGGGAATTTTTAAACCTAAAAACAAAAGGCAGAATCAATCTGCCTTTTGTTTTTTATATTTTCTCCGAGATACTCTGTCCCACTTTTAAATTATATGCTAATAATCTTTTTTGAAGGCTCTTTCGTAAAGATTGTTGTTTTTAAAAACTTAACGATTTAAGGTTGATTGTAGCGT
>NZ_JBHVQU010000042.1:0-31839 GCF_042886655.1 Peribacillus sp. NPDC058002
GTCATAAATAAATACGTGACGTTTATTATAAAAGTTCACTCTCCAGCTTAAACCAGCCAAGGATACAACCTGGTTATCCTTATATAAAGCAAACAAACGGTACCCATCTTTCTTCATTTCTTCAAGTAACTCCAGATATGTTTTTTGAGTTAAGTCAGTACGCAGCTGATTCATGATTGGAAAGGCTGCTAACCATTGTTCTTTATTGGTTAATTCTTGTATTGTTTCTATCGAATTCACATTAACACCCCTGAAAGTTTTATTAGCATGTATTTCAACTTCCAACACCGTAATTCCTTTCTTGCTTCGATATTGTTGTAATCGTTTGCAGAATTACTCAATCGGAATCATGATGTTTAACCGTACTTTTTTACGGCTAAAGTATGACTAGTTCAATAGTTTAAGAGGAGGAGATTTTCTTTGAATATATATGAACAGCAAAAAAACGGACAGCCAGGACAAACACAGGAAAGACAGCCTGGCATTGAATCTGAGATGAATCCACTTCCGATTCAGCCAAAGGATTACATAGGAAGCGGTAAGCTAAAGGACCGCGTTGCCTTGATAACAGGCGGAGATAGCGGCATCGGACGTGCGGTTGCCATCGCTTATGCAAAGGAAGGCGCACATGTGGTTGTGAATTATTTAGATGAGCACGGTGATGCCGAGGAAACGAAGAAGCTGATTGAAGCGGAAGGCGTCCGCTGCCTCTTGCTTCCAAGTGACGTTTCCGTGGAGGCGAATTGTAAGGAATTGATTACGAAGACGTTGGACGAGTTTGGGAAGCTGGACATCCTCGTCAATAATGCAGCGGTGCAATTCCCGACGGAAAACATTGAGGATATCACGGACGAGCAATGGGACAAAACGTTCCGCACCAATATTTATTCAGTTTTTTACATGAGCAAGCACGCGGTTCTTCATATGAAACAAGGCAATTCAGTCATCAACACAACATCGATCAATCCATATAGAGGGCATGCAACATTGATGGATTATACAGCGACAAAAGGGGCAATCGTCGGATTCACACGCAGCCTTGCACAGAATGTGGCTAAAAAAGGGATCCGGGTCAATATGGTGGCACCAGGCCCGATTTGGACTCCGCTCATCCCGGCGACGTTCGACGAACAATCCGTTGCCGAGTTCGGTACCGAGGCACCGCTTGGCCGCCCTGGGCAGCCGGCAGACCATGCAGGCGCATATGTGCTGCTGGCATCTGATGAAGGTGCTTATATAACGGGGCAGTGCATTCACATCAATGGCGGAATCACGATGTCCTCATGAACCCAAAACGACCGAAAAGCATGGTGCTTTTCGGTCGTTTTCAATTACATTGCTAAATTGAAATTTAATTTCCTATGCCGGGCGAATTCATTAAAACTATTCTCCAACCATCCGGATCTTCAATGGTAACACCTGATTTCTCCCAATATGGATTTTCCGGAACTACTGGTTGATAGCCCATACCTTTCAATCTATTCGTGATTTTCTCAATGGCTTTACGTTCAGGAATATAAAAGACAAGCAGATTATCCTTTGATGGGGCAGGACAAGGACTGCCATCTTTATGCTGGGTAAACTCCAGATGATAGCTGGAATCTGGAAGCCCAATCATGATGCCGTCATACCCTTCATGATCTTCAAAAGACCCGATTTTTTTCAAGCCCAATCCTTCACAATAGAAGCTTACAACCTTTTTAAGTTGATCAGTAGGACGTGCAACCCGGATTTGCGCTACTTTCATTTCATTTGACCATTTACTTTCCATTGTCCCATCCCTCTCTGTAAATCGAACTATATTTCTTCTTTCAAGTTACTTTTACCAATATCCATACCAAAACCTAATGCAATAGCGGCACCAAAACAACTGAAAAGACAGCCAGCTCCCAAGAAAATGGATGGATCTGATTCACCGATCATCACTGAAGCTATGCCTCCAATTGCCGGAAAAAGGGCAACCATGTATCCACTTTTCGATCCGCCTATTTTTTCTACAAGCTTGAGGTAGAATAGCCAAGCTCCAAAGGAAGCGAATATAGTTAAATAGAACAAAGCAGATAAATAGGTAATAGATGTCGGTAAAGTGACTGCTTGTCCTTGAATGAACACAATTGCCGCTAAAAGAATTCCTCCTACTGCAAATCCAAGTGCATTAGCATAGATTGGGTCTACTTTCTTCCTGGCATTTCTAGCTGAACTTGCATCGCCCAATGCAGTAAGGAGGGTACCAAGAACAGCCATCATGATACCCTTTATATCATTGAATCCATGAATATTATTTAAACTCGGGTAAATAACAATGCAAACAGCCAGCACACCAATTATCCCACCAATTAAGATACGTGAATGTAATGGTTCCTTCAAAAAAACACGGAGGGCAATGGGTGTTAGAATGACTTTCAATGAAAATATTAAAGTGACCATGGCCGCTGAACTTAAGATAGTGGCGTAATAAAGGCATAAATAGCTTAAAGCAAAATTACAAGTTCCAAACACAATAATAAATGGAACATCCTTTTTCCTGGGTTTTCCTTTAGGTCTAAGAATGCACAATAAAATGAAAAATAGGATGGCCGTCAAACCTAAACGATATGTTAAAGATAATTCTAAACTTACAGGCGTACCTTGAATCTTAACGGCAATAAAATTAAGTCCCCATACTAATAAACAAAATATGTACATAAAGTTTGTCATGATAAAATGACCAATTTGCGATATTGCCCACTTTCTATCAGTTTATTAAACTCATCGTAAATGATTTTCCCATCCATAATTTAACCGCCTTCTATTAAAAATCACATCCGGTATTAATGTAATAATAAAGTAAATATTACCAATTCAAAAGGAATTGTCAATATATAAAAATTCCTTCCGAAAAAGCCCTCCAGTTAAAATGGAGAGCTTATCATTGGCTAGTCTATTAGCTTCTGACTGCAGACAAACTCGGTAATAATTGAGTTTGTCTGCAGTTTTAAAAACGTTCCAGTTGATATCAGAAATTCGCTCCCTATCCGCCAACTTGCCAAGCCTCATCAAAGTAAGCGTCTGTGGGGTCTTGGCTAGCAAATTTCTTCAATCCAATGAGGGTTTCATCAAAAGTAAAGGCTGTATACATACATTGTTGCCTTCTCGAACTGCACGCCTGGTGAAATATTGTTCATAAAAAAAGACCGCTTTAAACGGTCTTGTCGTTATTTGATTTCTCTTCATATTGAATATGATGCTTGGTATCATGTATTGGATTATCTTGTTGTATATCGTCATCTTTAATTCCCATTGTGATGTCATCATAAGGTGTGTATCTATTTGAAGGTATTGATTTCTTTTTAATCATCCGATAACAAACAAAGCCTATTACAAAAATAATGAATAGAGAAAAAACATATGTCATTTAATCACTCCTTAAATAGATTACTCACTAATTTATTCATCACAAACCATACTATCCCTCTATCCAAAACAACAAACTTTACGAAAACAGCCAAAGGTACAAAAACAACAAAGTTTACTTAGCCTTGCTTTAAAAACTGTGTTTCGGGATGAGACCATTCCGAACTCCCTCTTGTCTACAAACTGCGCTAACGACTATTAGCCTTTAAAGCTGACCTGTCCAGTTTCAACCAATTCCTTCAGTCCCATAAACATTAAATTTCAGCCAAGTTCAAATCCATCGTGATAGTCTCCAAGAGCTTTTTCAATATCGGATTCTGTCCAATTTTCTTTATGAGGTACGATGATATTTTGTGAAAATGTCATTTCACAGCCCTTTTGAAGTTCTTTCAGCTCAACTGTAATGGTATCTACTATTTCACTGAACTGCGGCATTTTAAAAGTGAACACTAATTTATTGGGAGGGTCCATTTCAAGATACTCCCCTATCGCCCGATAATCTTTTCCATCGCGCTCATCAATGATTTCCCAAGTTCCTCCCACTTGAGGATCATTTTTTGCCACCTTATTTGTCCCTTCCAATGTAAAAAACCATTTTCTCATCATCTGAGGGTTCAACCTTGCATCAAAACCCTTTCAGGCACTACATCAAAATTTCTTGTCATCTTTAAAGTCGTTGTTGAGTATTTTTCCATTTACATACTCCTTACATCATTTTATGCGGACATACTTTTCAATTCTTCTTTTGAGACAACACGCCAACCATGTGCTTCCAGTCTCTCCATATAAGTTTTCCATCCTGATTTCCTCAATTTCGATCGAAAGCGGGTGAAGCGAAACAAAACACTCATTCAAAGCATAATTGATCGAAACCTTTACAACTTTCCTTTTTCATATTTTGAAAGGAATAGATATCGTTTGTAACTTTAAATGGTTCCCCATTCTTGGAGAAAATTGCACTTCCATTCGGTATTGCATATATTATTCGTTCATTTGATAGGGGAATTAATTCTCCATCTATATTATCCTCGTAATGGACCTCAACACTAAATCCGACTAACCCCAAGCCCTTGATCACTATCGTTTCTGGATAGTCTTTATCTTTTGTTATTATGCAATCCTTGCAGAAAGCTAATGAACCCGCACTATATCCAATGATTAAACCTTGAAAGTCTTTGATAATTGGGGCAAGTCCTTTTTCCTCTATTACATGGATCAACCTTTCTGGCTTTCCACCAATAAAATAAAGAATATCATGTTCGATTATAGAACTTTTCATTTCGGTGTACGAAAGGTCTTCGTTTAATAATTCAATACTTACATTGTCCATTATTGAAAAGGCTTGTTTGATACTTGCCATCCAACTTTCATACCTGGAATTGTCGGTTGCAAAAGGGATTATCAATAGCTTAGCTTCCGGTTTAATCATTTTTGCCAGTTCCAGGAACACTTCACCTAATTCATTATTCGTCTGATTTCCGCCGCCAATAAAACAAATATCCATATATGTCCCCCATTTATTCACATGCCATTCTCTTAAAACATTCTATGTAAAAAGGACAATACCTTTAATATGTCACCGATAATGGCAGCTGAGAAATTTTTTTTTATATTTAGATATCATATTGACGTTTAAATTCAAAAATCTCTTCAACAGCTTGATGATATCCACCCGATTTTTGAAAGGATTCCCTTATATGTGAAACATCTTTATGGAAAGATGGGTCGTTTAACACATGATCTGCGGCCTCACGTAGTTGATTTGCATTCAAGCTCTGCATTTGTAATTTAATACCTGCTCCGATATTGGCAACTTGCTCTGCAATAATTGGCTGATCCGCGCTTTGCGGGATTACAATTAGCGGAACCCCGTAGTAGAGTCCCTCATTAGCACTATTCATTCCACCATGTGTGATAAATAACTTCGTGTATTTTAGCACTTCCGTTTGCGGAACATATTTTTTTACAATGAAGTTTTGGGGAATCTCTCCTAAATCAATTAGTGGGGTTTGTTGACCGATCGACATTACAACCGTGTGATTGCTATTTCCAAATGCTTCAAAACAAAGCTTATAAAAATCAACATCACGGTTAAAAACTGTCCCGAGCGAAATGTAAATGGGACTTTTCCCTTTGATAGCAGTAAGGTCAAAGTCATCCTGTTTTAATCGTGAAGAGATGGATGGACCTACAAATTTGTAAGTTTGGTCGAATGCTTCTCCAAAAGGTTGAAATTCCCTAGTTGTATAAACGATTGTAAGTGGTGCAGGATTACAAAAAACTTCGTAAGGAGAATGGATCTCCACATCATATTTCCCCTTCACCATTTCCGTCAGGCTTTGAAATTCATCGTATATACGTGTAGGGATATCTTTAGAAAGCTGTTCCAACATTTTATCGAATGATGCTTTCGTCTGCGCAAAAGAAGTACAAGAATTGATTGCAGGAAGCTTAAGGATTTGGGCAAGTAAACGGCCACAACCAAACATGGAATCGTGGATGATGTAATCAAAATGCTCTCCCTTGATCTGTTCAAGAACGCTAGGTATGACGATATCTGCCGTATGTAAAAGACCGTTGATTCTTTCGAGTAAATAATTTCTCCCGCCTGAGATAAAAGCTTTTATAAATTTTTCACCGTCAAATGTTCGTACAGTGGCTCCCGTCTTCTCAATACGCTCTCGAAAAGCTTCTATCGTAAAGTACACTACCTCTTCTCCACACGAAATAAGCTCTTGCACAACTCCAAGAGTTGGATTGATATGTCCTTCTGATCCACCATTAATAAATAAAACACGTGCCATTTTATCACTCCTTATGTAATTCTGTAAGAGTATCACTGTCACATACCCTTCTAATTAAATTTATCATAGTACACTACTTGAAAACCTCAAACTCCTAATCACCCCTGTCATCTAAAATTAATATCGTTTAGGCACCATTCTTCTTTTAATAAGGCTCTTTTCGTAAAGATTGTTGTTTTTATTTAAGGTTGATTGGAGCGCAAGTGCAAGACTCCTGCGGGGCAGCGGGACAGGTGAGACCCCACAGGCGTTTAGGCCGAGGATGCTCACCGCCCGCCCCGCGGAAAGCGAGCATCTGGAGGGGAAATCAACCACACCGCCTTACTTGGTAAATAGCAACAAAGTATGCGAAAACAGCCTTAAATAAAGGCCCTGTTAATATAACCCCCGCTTAAATGAACCTTTTATTTTCTAACAATACTCCCCATGGCTGAATAGCGGCAGGAAGGAATCCCTTCAAGAAATGGCTCGCATCTATCGACCATTACAGTTAATGGACCCTTCTTTGCAGCTGGTTTGAAAAAATAAGATAAAGGGACACTACCATGACAAATAGGTACTGTCCCTTTATTAGTAAAATGCTTATTCAACTTAACAGCCCCTATAAGAAAAAGCTTCCTTAAAAGTCAGCTCTGATCTTAAGCTTACGCACCCGTTTGTTCAACAAGGTTCATTATCCCTGACGTAATATCTTTTGAAACATTCCCGGGTCATGTTTTTCAAAACCTTTTATCAATTCTTTTCCAAAAATAGTGATGGTTTCTTTCCAAGGATGTCCTAATAATCCCCATTCAAAATTCTTATGAATAAAAAAGTAATAATCACCGTTTGGAAAAATGGGTACTGTCCATTCACCAAATTCACTTTTTGGAAACTCCATACGGGGGTTTATCCAATAACCTGGATGTTGCCAATCTAACGCATACATATATTCATTTTTCTGTGTGAATTCTTGAAAAACAAGCAATGACTTATCCTCTAGATCTTTGTAAATCTCATTATAAGTATTTGAATCTCCAGACCAATTTAAATACGGGGATACATCGTATGTGATAAATGGATTGGGTACTTCAAAAGATGGGAAGTTTGGTATGCTTGGTTCAAAATTAAATTCCGTATATATCCTACCCCATACCTCTTTGTATTCTATTGTAGATAATTCAATCCAATTTTCCATTTGAATAGCCACCTTTAAGACGCTTTTAAGAGGGTTATTATATCATTTATTGTTCAACTACCCGTCCCTGTTTGTACCATAAGAAAAAGAGCTGCCGATGCAGCTCTTACCGGAAAAAATTCCATTTAGTTTTTAGGTTTATCCAATCCTTCTTCTTTAATAATCCCTTCTAACGAGATTCCCCGTGGTAAATCAGGGTCTCCATCTGTACTAAACGTTTCACTGCAATGTGTATTTGTTACAGTAAAGTAGGTGCTGGAGTACTCGTAGTCATCTATTTGTACACCTTCCGAACCTCCAAGATTAATGCAAGAATCATCAATTTTTTCTTTATTTCCTTCCTTATCAATATAAAAATATTGATTATTGATAATCCCTTCTCTTTCAGGAAGCGGGCTGAGTGTGTATCCTTTTTCATTCATTCGATAAATATCAAAGTCTTCACTTTTTTTAGGTTTTGGAGCATCCTTGATATTGTACACCACTCTAACTTCACCCTCATACCCTTTTGGAATGAGATAGACTTCATTTGTATGCTTTTCAAACAATGGACCCGAGACAGTCATTGACCCATATAATGCTAAAGAGAATAAGATAACGGTGGATAGCGTGTTCGTAATCATTACCTTGTTGGCCGGCTTTATCCCCCTGTTGTGTTTTTTCATTCTCTGCCATTCTTCTGATAGGAAGAAGAGCAAAGAGCAGATGACCGCATAAATTCCGAGTTCTCCTAAAAATATCGAGGGCAGAAAACCGAACACCAGATAGAACAAGGATGCGAAAATAAATCGATTCTTTCCGATCTTCATTGTTACAAAATCCGAAAGAAAGGAAACGGGTATCCCGTAAACAACATTGCCTATGAAGGCATATACCATCGCGAATATAAAATAGATTGGCAAACCTGTTCGAAGTTCCAATAGGAGAAAGAACCCTCCGAGAATACTGCTGACAATCAAGACAGATTTAAGCTTTGCGGAAAGCATATCTTTCATTTTTATTCCCCTTTTGTTTTATCATCTCTACATTCGTACACAGAGCCTTAATCAAAGCCCTTGCAAACCATTTATAAAGGGATTAAGTTGGATAATCCTGTCAGCGCAGTATTGTAAAATATGTTTAAAGATTGAAGAAAAGCTCCTGTTAGATTAATTTTCTATGTAATCTGTTTGATTAATTGACCTTAAAGTAATGTAACCAGAATAAGATAAATGGGATGGATAGATAGTAAATGTTTATTAAGCATCCTAAAATCATTACATACTTTATGAATCTTTTCTTAATAAGAATCGACAAAAATAGCCCAATAACAGGTAATAGAATAACTGCTAGTTGTATCGTTATATTAACAAAGTTGTGCTCCCCCAAGGACTTACATTCAACATCCCCCTATTATGGATGAACAAAAAAGTTCCTGATAAGATCCAAATCAAACTAGTAATAAATATATATATTTGATTTCTCATCTTTATCTCCCCTTACAGAGTCCCCAGTCCTCTAGTGAAACTTTAACACATTTTCCCATTTATTTGGTTGCATATTAAAAATTGCTCTTACTCCACAAAAAAAAGGCTGCTGCAGCAACCTCTTTTATTGAAGCACAGTCATTTTCCCAATGCCATATTAACAGTATCAACGGCATGGATTACGGCCGTATCAAATAATGGCACTTCTGAATCCTCTTGTTTTACCAATAATCCAATTTCGGTGCAGCCTAATATTATTCCTTCCGCTCCATCATCAACCAACCCCTTGATGACCTTTTTGTAATGATCTCTTGATGATTGTTGGATTTCCCCTAAACATAATTCTTCATAAATGACTTGATTGATCACTTTTCTATCCTCTTCATTTGGTATCAAAACCTTGATACCATTAGACTCAATTCGTGTTTTATAAAAGTCTTGCTCCATCGTATATTTAGTGCCAAGTAAACCAACCGTACTTATTTTGGACTCTTGAATTTGTTTTGCTGTTGAATCAGCAATGTGTAAAATCGGTAAACTGACTTTCTCTTCAATATATCCGACCACTTTATGCATCGTATTTGTACAGATGACAATCATTTCGGCACCTGCCTTTTCCAAAGACAGAGCTGCTTCCCCTAATAATTTACCGGAACTATCCCAATCGCCTTCAGCTTGATAGCGTTCGATTTCTTCAAAATCCACGCTATATAAAATGCACTTGGCTGAATGCAATCCTCCCAATTTGGCTTTCACTTCCTCATTGATGAGTCGATAATATTCCAGCGACGATTCCCAGCTCATTCCGCCAATAAGGCCAATAGTTTTCACAAACATTCCCCTTTTCATCGTTTAATTATCAGTCGAAAAACTCCATATGTGCTTTTTCTTGTTTGTAGTAATCCATTCTATTTTGTAAAGTACCTGTATGAAACTCGAACTTATGACCATCTGGATCAGTGAAATAAATGGACTTCTTATCTTTTTCATCCCGTGGACGTCCTGACAGGATGCTTACATTCAATTCCTTTAGTTTCTCGTACATGTTCATAAAGTCAGCTTCTTCTATGGAAAATGCTATATGTGTGTATGATTGGCTTATTTCATTACGGGGTATATCCTTTTCTGCATTCAGGGCCAGCCACATTCCATTCAAGTCAAAATAGGCAGTGTTTCTCCCCTTAACTAACAATTTTGCATCAAAAACATTTTGATAAAACTCTATGGATCTCTCTAAATCGGAAACTGAAAATAAAAAGTGATTCAAACCTTTTATAGACACAATACCACCTCATATTAAGATTGCTTTTTTTTCGCCATTAGACGCTTATAAAGAGGATACCCGAACATGTAATACCCTGAAAATGACAGCAGGATTAAGGATAAACCGGTCATTGTGAGGATACTGTATCTATACCAATCGCCAAAGAAGGTTCCATCATGCAAAGTGATGAGGAACGTCGAGTAATCCGGATTTGTGGATAACACTTTTCCCGTACTCACATCCATTTGAACACCTTGACCGTTATTAAAGCGAACCTGGTACACATTTGCACTTGGTCTATATTCAATTCTAAATATATCTTCAACCGAGTCCGCACCTGGAAGATCCTGTGACGTAGCAATGGACACGACCTTCTCCATAGGTATCGCTTGATCTGGACCCGCCTCTTTCCCCGTCCTTAACTCATCAGCCACTCCGAGTGGTGACATATAAACAAGCACGAGGCCTGTGACTGCGATGAACATAAAAAAAACGGATAAAACCAATCCAGTCCATTTATGTATTTTTCGGCTTAATTGATACAACTTTACAGATTTCGACAATCCTATCACCCCTTGACTAAACAGTAAAATTCATGAAATTAAAAATTTTTCTTCATGACCAACCGATCTTCATTTACAACATAATCATTTTTTAGATAAAATGCTTCTGCAAGCCCGCCATTAGCAGTTAATAAATATAGACTTTTAATCTCTCTTTTCTGCAGTTCAGCTTCTAAAGATTGAAGCATCCTTGAGCCATGCCCCTTACCTTGCCTTTCATTATTCACACAAAGTTCTGCCAAATAATAAGTTAAACCTTGATAAGACACCTTACTGTTTCCAGCAACAAAACCAACTGGATTGTGAGCATCCTGAAATAAATAGCCAAGAAATTTAGGCGTATGCAATAAGTCGGAAAGTCTCTCTTTAGCCATTTCATATGTCCAACTTTCATTCCATGGTTCATGATTAAAAACGTTCATGTAGAGTTCGATACATTGCTCCAAATTCTCCGATGTCAGCGGCCGCATTTCTGTCATATTCATGCTCCCTTTCTATTTTCATTAAAATTTTGTATATTAATCCAAATTATATCTTATCTTATGTGAACTAACCTGTTTCTATAGAACCATAAAAGAAGAGCTAATATCAGCCTTAGGCGGGGTGATCGCTGCTGCTTCAATTCAAACAAATTATGATATATACACCATTTTCACCGCTTTATCTAAAGGATACAGACCGGGGTGGAACAAGCCGACAACTTACTCAATAGAGGCGGTATAGCAAGCATGACCGACTGTTACACACCATTTACGCACTAACAGGATTTGCAATCTTTCAAGAAAAAGGAAATGGGAACAAGGATAATAAAAACCCGGAAGAAAAAACGTTCATGCAGAAAAAGATAAGCAATGAATAAAAACACTTTAGCTGAAAGTCCTGCTAATAATGTTCTATGAAAAAAGTCGACCAGTGATTTACACTGGCCGACCTTCGTTCATTAGAATAGGACTTTATTGTAATTTGACAACTGTTTCACGAATAAAACTCTATCTTGATTTAGTCCGTCATAGTCAGAGTGGACTGAAGTACCATCCATTAATTTATCTCCCTCTTCCATTTCAAATCCCATCTTGAGATGATAGGCAATAGAGGTTTTGTTGACAGGAGACGTTACACAACGGACAATATTGCGGCCATTTTGATGAACGACATTAAAAAACTGATGGTATAAATGTCTTCCGATATCATTTTTTCTGTATTCAGGATGTACGCCAACAAAATGAATATATGCCTCATTGGATTGAGATTGAGATAGAATCCCTATCAGGAAACCGACTATTTCCCCTTCCTTTTCGGCTATGAAACTTGTTTTTGTAAAATGATCAAAAAATAGCTTCGGTAACATATCAGACATTTGCCTTCCGCCCCACCATTCATTGATCAGTGGCGATATTGCATAATAATCTGACCCTTTCACTGAACGGATCTCCATCCTTCTCCTCCTTTAATGATGCAACTAAACTAATTTCTCATTTGCCATATAACCTAGAAACATTTTGCACAACTTATCCCGATAGTTGCATAAAGAAAGAGCTGCCTTATAGATAGCTTTGATCTTAAGGTGACGTACCCATTAGTTCAGTAAGAAACCCTGTATGGAAACAAAGAAAAGAAAAGCTGAGACAACCATGCTCATATACCCCCAAAATCCTTTTCTATCTTTTTGAAGTTCGGCTAATCCAGTAACTAACATCAATGCCCCCAAGAACAACATAGAATACGGCATCAACTCAAAATTTTCAGTAATTAGCTGATAGGCTGATAAAGCAAGTACAATTATTGCTAAGATAATTCTAACCATTTTCAAGAATATATTTCCCCCTAAAAAATTAAGTTCTGAACAATTTCTGTTTCAATCATACCATTTGACACCTTTTCATTTGTGCAAAAAATGGGAATTTATTATTTGAACTAACATGCGCCCCGTTAGTCGCATAAAGAAAAAGCTGCTCCGATCTTCAGCTAAACCAGCTAATAGGAGGTCAATATCTTTCTCTAAAAATTTCATTTCCCTTATCAATACTATTTTTGGCCATGCCAAATAACCCTCCAAAACGCTTTTGGAGGGGTTTCACAAAACCGTTAATCAGTCTAAATTTAGGAACGTTTCTTTTCTCTTTAATAGAGCGTAAATCCAATGAAGCAACTTAAATACAGGCAACGATTTACACTTGGCCGGTTTTCCTTCTGATATTTTCTTATCATATTGGGGAACAAGGGATTTCTTACCTTGATGGCTATGGGGCAGCGTCAGGAAAATGCGGATTTACAACGTTAAGCTGTTCTATGAAGTGGATATCGTTGGTGTAGCAAAGATAAATGCGTTGTGACAAGTTATACGGGACACTAGTAAGCCTTGTTTCAATATGGATACAAGGAGTTCTATCTTAACCTTATAAATTGTCAAAATCCTGACGTGACCCCTACATAATGTTTCGTGAAAATAGATTTAGAATGTCCTAAGATACTTGACTGCCGCCTCAGCATATATCTCGGCAGATTCTACCAAGTTCTCCACTGAAACCCGCTCATCGTACCCATGGATAGTGTTATCCAGGCCAGGACCGTAAAGGACGGTATCAATGTCATGGCGCCGGAAGTGACTGGCATCACTTGAACTAAGCAAAAGTACGCTGAAGACGGGTTCCTCCATTCCGAGGACACGCTGGATTCCCAGTTCTATCGCCCTCACAATTGGACGATTCTCCAAGGTCCAGTTCGGGTTAGTAAAGGGGACCATTGGCTCTACAACCGCACCTGGCGCTACAGCACTAACAAGATTCCTAGCGACATCAAGTACAAACTCGGGCTTCATACCGAATGGAACCCGGGTATCCACTTTAATGATACACTTGTCTGCGACGACGTTCACATTTGTTCCGCCCTGGATTACACCTGGATTGTAAGAGGGGCGATAAAGTAACTGTGACAGTAGGGGATTTTCTAGACTCTGAGATAGGAGCCACTCAGTATTGTACAAAAGTTGACAAGGCTCTGCCGGAGGCGTTGCCTTGAGCTCCCATAGCTTGGTTAGTGCTTCGACCGCGGCTGCCCCTCTTCGTACGGCGGAGATTCCATAAAGAGGTTGTAGGCTGCCATGATCTGCCTGACCTGGTATGATCAGCTGCATCAATACCTTGCCCTTTTCACCGGCATTGGGATGGTAGGGATCCGACGGTTCACCAATCAGACAAGCATCCCCCTTAATCAATCCTTGATCCAGGAGCGAGGCCACCTCAATGCCGCCAGTCTCTTCATCCGGAGAAGCAATAACTCCCAGACTTCCTTTTAAATTAAGAGCGGGGGC
Source organism: Peribacillus sp. NPDC058002 (assembly GCF_042886655.1). Taxonomy (NCBI): domain Bacteria; kingdom Bacillati; phylum Bacillota; class Bacilli; order Caryophanales; family Bacillaceae; genus Peribacillus; species Peribacillus sp. NPDC058002. The sequence continues at coordinate 13,978 of NZ_JBHVQU010000042.1, forward strand.
GAACTCCTGAAGTATTCCAGCCACAAAAACCAGTGATGCCAAGCCTCCTTTCATATCGGAGGCTCCCCTGCCCAAAAGCATACCTGCTCTGACTTCTCCTGAAAAAGGATCGAAGGTCCAATGTGAACAATCGCCTGCAGGTACGACATCCGTATGTCCACAAAATAGGAGCCGTGGACCAGGTACCCTGGTTAAGGGAGCATCACAGACGACTGTGACCAGCGAATTTTCGCTACGGCTGTGCTCGGTAATCAAGAACCCTTTTGCTGCTAGGTATCGGCTAATATGGCGCCCCATTTCTGCTGACCGCTTCTTAAACTCGGGCGATGGATTTTCAGATGGAATTCGAATAAATGAAGCAGCAAGTTCGACTAATTCCTGTTGCCTTGACCTTATCAGCTGCCTGATTAATCTGGTACTCATATAAATACATCCCCTCCATGTCCGGCATTAGCCGCAATATTTCTATACTATTCTATGTGCCGTTCCTAGATCATATTTCTGGGGATAAAGGTGGGGAAACATTTGATACGTGGTTAATTAAAGTCGCGTTCAATGCTATAGTTACACTTAACACTCCCTAACTATTTTCATTATTTGTGGTGAATCGCCGATTTTTTCGATACATGGCAAAAATGATCAATCCAAAGATATATAGGGATAACGTCTTGAAAATGTGCTTAACGTTGTAAATCACCTAATCCATAGACTAATTAATTATCGCTCTCCTCTTCTTTTAACGAATGAGCAGAGTCTTCTTAAGTATTTTCATTTCTCCATTCTTAAAATTCATGGTAGTTCTATAGGACTTATTGTTGAGTGGACAAGTGAAGGAGGAAGCAGGCTGGGGAAGATCATTAGAAAACATAGAAAAACGCCCCAAAAAAGGCGTTCAATTTAATCATTTTTATTTATTTTACCGTCGTTCCCCTTGTCAATACCAGTAGCGTTATTAACTACTTGCGGAAACAAGTTTAACCCCTGATCCAAAGCATTCATTGAATCGGCTTTTTGGCCGAGATTTTTTGATTTTTCTTGTTTTTTCATTTTGTCGCCTCCTAAAATTAGGATTCGTAGTAAATCAAAAAATATTCCAAAGTAATTTTAAATGATTATGCTGCACAGTTCGAATAAACTATGCTGCTTAAACTTCTGCCCCGATAGTTCCAATCAACTTTCTTATACTTTGGATACACTTTTTGTCTAAAAACTCTTCTTAAAGGCAGCTCTGATCTTTGCTAAAGCACCTGATGTTTTAACAAGGTGCCATCCCTTATTTGAATACTTCGTCTATTTCATTTCTGTCGTAATCTAATATCCAGTCGTTGTATTTATCATAAACATCTCTTATCGTTTCGGGCGAAGTCGCCAATAAATCACAACCCCTGTCATCATAAACGTGAAATATAGTTTTCCTGTTGATGTTTATAAAATAGACACTATTAAATATACTTGGCTTTATTCCCATATCTTGATTACAGATTGCTTTTAGCATAGGAATGTATTTGAAGTCAGACGTTTGGCACTTTAATGTAAATCTATGTGTTTTATATGTTCCTTCTTCATCATCGTCATGAAGGGTTGTCTTTTGGTTTAACCGGTATATGATCGACTTCTCCTTAATATACCGTGAAAAAGTGTTTGATTTATGTTTAAAACCATCGGCATAATCGTTTACGTCAACTACGATATAAATATCATCGTTATAAGAATGCAAGGACTTGAATAAAGTGATAGCCCTTTTATATACTCCTTGTAGATATGGGCTATTTTCATAAGCAAAATCACTATCATAGTCCACACCTAATTCAAAACGGATGCCCGTTTTCCAACTATAAAACAACGGCGGTCTAAGTTCTAAGTTCGGGAAATTCCCATTCATAAAATCGTTTAAAAGCATTTTTGCACCTCATTATGTTCCTTCATTATACCTTTCCTTGTTAACATGTCCCTCTGGTTGCATAAAAAGAAGAGTTGCCTAAGCAACTCCTTACCCTAACCAATAAGAATGTGCGTACTTTTCATTTTATATTATATGAAGTATCATTGGTTTTACAAGAGAAGACTAAATATTCGTTCTTTTCAAAATAGGTATGAGACATTTCCCAAAAAAAATAAATAGGAGTGACTAAAGTGAAGGCGCAAATTATTCAATCTTTTGGTGAACCCTCCGTATTTCAATGTAAAGAGATTTCAAAACCTGAACTAAAACCTGGACATGTACTTATTCAAGTCAAGGCTACAAGTGTAAATCCCATTGATACGAAAGTCCGTACTGGTGCAGTTCCAGCCGTTGCCCCCGAGTTTCCGGCAGTATTACATGGAGATGTTGCAGGTTTGGTAGCTGCAGTAGGTGAAGGAGTAACCGAGTTTAAAGTTGGCGATGAAGTGTTTGGATGCGCGGGAGGTTTTAGAGGGACTGGCGGTGCACTTGCAGAGTTTATGCTTGCAGATGTCGATTTACTTGCTCACAAACCGAAAAATTTGACGATGGAGGAAGCAGCTGCTTTACCATTGGTTGCCATTACTGCATGGGAAGCATTATTCAATCGGGCAAATCTTGTCCCTGGACAAGATATACTAATCCATGCAGCGACCGGCGGAGTAGGACACATTGCCATTCAACTGGCGAAATGGGGAGGGGCGACAGTCTATACAACCGCCTCTTCGCAAGAGAAGCTGGAGATTGGCACGCACTTTGGTGCAGATGTCACGATTAATTATCGAGAAGAAAGCGTTCACGACTATGTACAGAAATATACAGATGGAAAAGGATTTGACGTTGTGTTTGACACGGTAGGAGGAGAAAACCTTGATCGCTCCTTTGAGGCGGCCGCAGTACATGGAACGGTAGCAGCCATCGCTGCCCGTTCGACCCATGACCTCTCCCCCGTGCATGCAAAGGGACTTTCTCTGCATGTTACCTTTATGTTGTTAAAGATATTAAACAAGGACATGCATAAGCATTATCGGGAAATTTTGAAGAAGGTTGCTCGGTTGGCTGAGGAAGAGCAGCTGCGTCCGCTTGTGGATCCAAACATTTTTACGTTTGATGAGGTTTCAAAAGCCCATGAGTACATGGAGTCCGGCAAGGCGATAGGAAAAATAGTTTTGAAAAATAATTGGTAATATCATAAAACAATTGAAATGCCTCAACAACTTTATGTTCATTTAAAAATAGACGGTACAGTGAGAATTTCTATAAAACTCTCACTGTACCGTCTGCTTTTTATTTTTAATTATTTTCGGTTCTTCATTCCAAATTTAAATACTATATACCTCAAAAAAAATTCATTTTCTGCCCCGGTGCTTAAAAATAACAACCGTTGATCAAATGAAACCTATTACAGACACTTTTTCTATCTGTATACCATTGTCCCTTCAACTGGTTGATTATTACGAAACTTTATCAGTTACTTGTCCAGCTATATCAATAATTACACTGGATTCTTGTTTAGTTTTCGCGACTATTAGCCCAATCAAAAAGCCCACTAATCCTGTGCTAATCCATCCAACTCCATAATCGAATAATGGAATGAATCCAAATGTATGGTTAATTGCATTTGTTAAGATATGCGCTTCTTTTAAAGCATCAAGCAGAGCAACCAATCCGACTCCCGCTACAGTGCTCACATATACGGACCGATAACCTTTAAATAGATTATTGGCAAATATTAAAGCAATCAAAGCAATGGCCAATGGATAAAGCAGCAGCAATATTGGAGAAGCAAGTGTCAATACAGTATTCAATCCAAAGTTTGTAATGATTGTTCCTATGATAGAAAAAACTATAATCCATTTTTTATAGCTAATAGACGGAACAATTCGTTCAAAGTATTCAGAAACGGCTGCCAGGCATGCAACATTTGTTGTAATTCCTGTGAGGAAAATAATTGTTCCTATGATATAAATTCCATAATTCCCAAACAGAGCAATAGCACTGGCAGCTAAAACTTCTCCCCCGTTTTCTTTTAACCCAATTGCATCTACACTGGAAGCACCCATCCAAGCCATTGAAACCTGTAAAGCAACTAACCCAATAATTGTTATGATTCCTGCTTTGATAAATAGCTTGGAAACTTCTTTTTCAGATTTTATTCCTAACGAACCAATTGACTTAATGAAAATGCCGCCAAATATAAAAGCAGCTAGTACATCCATTGTATAGTAGCCTTGCGTAAACCCTTTTAAGAAAACGCCATCTATGTATTCCTCTCCAGGAGCCCCTATTTTGCCCATCGGTGTTATAAATGATTTTATAATCAATACTGCTAGCAGTATTGAAAAGATGGGGGTAATAATTTTACCCAGGTTATCTACCAATTTCTTTGTATCCCAGGAGAGCAGGACCGTCAATAGAATAAATAACACTGAAAATACAAGCAGATACAGCCTTTCATTTGCTGCACTTTGAATTAAGGGATTTAAACCGATTTCATAAACAACAGAGGTTGTTCTGGGAATAACATAAATAGGTCCCAACGTTAGAAAAAGTAACATTGAAAAGAATGTTGCAAAGCGTGGGTGGACCCTTCCTGCAAGTTTTTCTACAGTACCACCTCCACGAGTCAGGGCAATGATAGCTAGTAAAACCAGTCCAACGCCTGTTATCAAAAACCCTCCCATGGCAAGCCAAGTGTTTGTTCCCGCCTGTTGACCTAACATCGGGGCAAATATAACGTTCCCCGCTCCTAAAAACATGGCAAAGAGCATTAACCCAATAGACAGCACTTGTGAAAAGGACACTTTCTTATCCATTGTTATTCCCCCTTAATACTTATTAAAGCTGCGGGAACGGCTGAAAGAGCCCTTCCTAAAATATCCTGTAATAAATGGCTGCATATTTCTTTATACTTTCGTTGGTTTCTTCTTGCTTAATCTTCCTAATAGAAAGGCACCCGCTCCGATCCCGATTAGGGTTTTCGTTTTTTTGTTGAATGTCTGTTTAGCTACTAAGTTAAGGTTTTGGGGACGCTCCGCCAAACGGCGCATAAAGTATCCATACCAGTCCACTCCAAACGGAACATAAGTACAAAAATTGTATCCTTCCTTGGCTAAACTCAACTGCATATCCTTTCTGAATCCGTAAAGCATTTGGAATTCATATTTCTCTGTTGGTATGTTATTCTTTTTCGCGAACTTTTTCACATGATTAATGATTTGGTGATCATGTGTAGCAATGGATGTAAATTTACCATGCAGGAGATGATACTCGATTAACTCAATGAAATTTTGATCAATATCTTTTTTGTCTTGATATGCGACATTATCAGACTCTTTATAAGCGCCTTTTACGATTCTTAACCGGTAATTTTTATATTTTGTAATCATATCTTTCGCATTATGAAAATAAGCCTGAATAACCGTTCCAATATTATCATAGTCTTTGGAAAGTTCATCAATTAAATCAAAAGATGACTGAAGATGACCATGATCTTCCATATCAAAATTGATGAATACATTATATTTGTACGCTTTTTCAACAATTTCCGATAGATTTTCAAGGCAGAAACTATAATCAATATCCTGGCCCAGCTGAGTAGGCTTTAAGGAAATATGGGCATCCAATTGATGCTCATAAATAGCTTCAATAACGGCAAGAATCTTGGTTTTCGCCTGCAAGGCTTCTTTCTTTTCAAATACAAACTCACCAAGGTTATCGATTGTTGCAGAAATCCCGTTTGCATTCAATTCTTTAACACTCTTCACCATTTCTTCAATATTCGTTCCTGCTACGACAGACTGGGCACCAAGTTTAAGCCCCCATCGTTTTGCACCGCTATTAAGCATCTTATTTTGAGAAAGCATAATAAAAAAATCTTTTGTTATTGTCAAAGTAGTGACCTCCATCATTTTGAACTGGACTTTTTACCAACTCAATTATATTTAGCGTTAATCCCAGAATTTCACTTAATAAAATTCACTTCAATTTTTCAAACCGGTTGCTAACATCCTTTATAAAAGGCAGCATAAAAGCTGCCTTCTTTCTTAAATTGTTTCACTAATCGTTTTTGCCTGCATGTGTAAAATAAGATAGTCAGGGCCTCCTGCCTTGGAGTCTGTTCCTGACATGTTAAAACCGCCAAATGGCTGGTAGCCAACAATGGCTCCTGTGCAGCCACGGTTAAAATAAAGATTTCCTACATGAAATTCTTCTTTTGCCCGTTTAATATGATCAGGATTATTTGAGAGTAACGCTCCAGTTAGCCCATAATCCGTATTGTTCGCTATTTCCATCATGTGATCAAAATCGCGGGCTTTACTGAAAGCCAGAACAGGACCAAAAATTTCTTCCTGCATAATGCGTGCTTTTTCATCAACATCAGCAAAAATAGTTGGCTGGATAAAGTAGCCTTTAGAGTCGTCCCCTTCACCGCCGGTTATCAACTTGCCTTCTTCTTTTCCAATTTCAATATACTTTGTAATTTTGTTAAAAGAAGCTTGATCAATAACTGGCCCCATGTAGTTATTCATGTTTTCTGGATTACCGATTGATAAAGTCTTTGTTAAAGCAGCTGCTCTTTCTAAAACTTCGTCATAGACATCTTGGTGTACAACCGCACGTGAACCAGCCGAACATTTTTGACCCGAGAATCCAAATGCTGAGTACACGATCGAGGATGCCGCTAAATCTAAATCAGCATCTTTATCTACTACAACAGTATCTTTTCCACCCATTTCAGCAATCACACGCTTCAACCAGATTTGGCCTGGCTGTACTTTTGCGGCACGTTCATAAATACGGCAGCCAACCTCACGTGAACCAGTGAAAGATACAAAGCGGGTTTTAGGATGATCAACAAGGTAATCACCTACTTCTGCACCACTTCCTGGAATGTAATTGATTACTCCTTCAGGAAGGCCAGCTTCTTGTAATAGTTCTACAAATTTAGCTGCAATTACAGGTGTATTATTCGACGGCTTTAAAAGAATGGTATTCCCTGCTACGATTGCCGCTGCCGCAGTTCCAGCCATAATCGCCAATGGAAAATTAAATGGGGAAATAATGATCCCTACACCAAGTGGAATATAATTAAAAGTATTTGCTTCTCCTTCTCTGCTTTCTACAGGAGCCCCCCCTTTTAATTGCATCATTTGGCGTCCATAAAAAGTCAGAAAATCAATCGCTTCTGCCGTGTCTGCATCCGCTTCTTTCCATGGCTTTCCGGCTTCCTTCACTAGATAAGCAGAAAATTCATGTTTTCGTTCACGGAGAATCTTTGCTGCACTAAGTAAAATATTCGCCCGTACTTCAGGGTCTTCTTTTTTCCAAGTATCGAAAGCAACTAGCGCGGCTTGCATCGCCTTTTCAGCCAACTCTTTATTTGCTTTGGAAACACTTCCAATTACTTCTTCCTTATTCGCTGGGTTAATCGAAATGATTTGTTCTTCTGTTGTAATCGACTCGCCCCCGATAATTAGGGGGTAGCCTTTACCCATCTCTGATTGAACAACTTTTAATGCTTGATTACATGCATTTTTATTTTCTTCAATCGTAAAATCAGTGAATGGCTCGTGCTTATATTTTTCTTGTAATGTAGTATTCATAGTCATATGTAGTTTTCTCCTTTATAGATAATGTGGAAACCTCATCAAATTTTGATTAAGTGTAGCAAGCCATATAGGTATACTTCACTGTCATCGGCTTCCTGTGCCTTAAGCTTTTTCCAATACAAACTGTTGATTTAAGGTAAAGCCTTGTTGATATGGATCGGTTTCTTCTAAAGCAAATCGATGTAATCCGGTAACCCAGGCTGACCCTGTAATTTCAGGAATGATAGCATCGAAACCTGATACTGTCGTTTTCCCAACTACTTTACCTATAAATCTGGAATCGATAATACTTTCTTGAATAATACTTTCACCAATTTGAAGATCCAGGGCTGCTAATTTGGCTGAAGTACCTGTGCCGCATGGTGAACGGTCAATTTGTCCATTCCCAAAAACAACAACATTGCGATAATGATTCTTCTCCTTTTTTAAGCTGAACTCTATAAGATCCACCGTGCAAATATTGGGGTTTTGCGGATGCTCAAAATAAAATTGCTCATTAAGCATTTGTTTTATTCTCATACCAAGTTTAGATAAAACAAGGGTTTCGCTTGTTTCTAATTTCAAATTAAATTGTGACGCGTCCACAATAGCAAATATGCTGCCGCCGAATACAATATCTAATTTGATGGTTCCATAACCTTCAATAACAATATTCACATTTTTTTCAAGAACAAAAGATGGCACATTCCGGAACGACACTTCACTAACTTTCTGATCTTTATATTTAGCTGTACATTCCACCTTGCCTGACGGTGTATCAAGAAAAAACAATTCCTTTTGAGGTAACAAGCCAAACTGTATACCTGCAGTAATAGTGCCGATTGTGCCATGACCGCACATATTAAGATAATCACCGCTGTCCATGAATATTAAGCCTGCATCACAACCTTCTTGAGAAGGTTCACAAAGAATAGCCCCAAACATATCCTGATGACCGCGTGGCTCGTTCATTAATAAATTTCTTAGCCAAGGTATTTCTTTTTTAAGATTATTTTTTTTTTCTAACATTGTATCTCCTGAAATTTTTGGAACCCCACTTACAATAATTCTTGTTGGCTGACCCATTGTGTGGGTATCGATAGTTTCAATAAATTTAGAAAAATTGATCATCACTACACCTTCTCTTTTTTCACAAAAATTTGCATTCTACTAGACATAATGCAATTTGCATGCCAAAAACTTTTTTCAGCATGACTTCGATAAGAAAAACAAAATTAACAATAAGTCATTCTCTTTTATATAACGTGTATGTTCCTTATTCTGAACTGATGGAGCTGGGTTAAAGGGATGGTACAATAGCAAGATTAATACGTAATAATAAAAAAAAATCAAACTCTAAATAAAAATATTGAATAGACTTCATTTTTAAAATATTATAAAAAGTGTAAATATTATTTACATAATGTAAACCTGTAAACTTACACAAAAGAGCCGTAAAAGGAGGCAGATCAAAATAGCGGATTTTAGCAGAGATACTATCCTTTTTTATTTAGAAGCTATTTTAAAAACCAGTAAAGATGCAGTCACAGCTGTTGATAAAACGGGGCGGGTTGTTTACTGGAATGAAGCAGCAGAAAATACTTATCAAATTAACTCAAATGAAATAATAGGGAAAAACATAGAGAACTATTTTCAAATGAAGGATATTAAATTGTACGAAATCTTAAAGAGTAAACAGCCAATATTTGATGTTTATCATCAACCTCGTCCTGATAAGCATATTTCAATCAGTTCTTCTCCTGTTTTTGACCATGGCGGCAACCTGATTGGCGCCATATCGGTAGATCGTGATATAACAGCTACCGTAAAACTAAATGATAAGCTTTCTGTTACAACCTCGAAGCTACAAGATTTAAAACAGCAAATCATTAATCAGGCTAAAAACTTACCGTTCTCCAGCATAAAAGGCAGTAGCAAAATTATTAATCAGATAAAGGCATCCGCTATTAAAGTAGCAGCAACTGATGCAACAGTGCTGATATTAGGGGAAAGCGGTGTAGGAAAGGAACTTTTTGCACAGGCCATTCATGAGTCAAGTTCTAGAAAAAAAAGGCCATTTGTTCCTATTAATTGTGGTGCGATTCCTTCCCCCTTATTTGAAAGCGAATTCTTCGGCTATGAAAAAGGTTCGTTTACAGGAGCTGAACAGGGTGGCAAGGCAGGAAAACTAGAAGAAGCAAATGGCGGTACACTATTTTTAGATGAACTAGGCACAATGCCTTTAGATATCCAGGTTAAATTCTTGAGAACTCTTCAAGAAGGAGAAATATATAGAGTAGGTGGCACAAAAGCAATCAAAGTAGACATAAGGGTAATAGCAGCTACAAACAGCATGCTGGAGGAGATGGTGGAAAAAGGGGAATTCAGAGAAGACTTATATTATCGTCTGAATGTGGTTCCCCTTCATATCCCCTCACTTCGAGAGAGATTAGAAGATGTTCCAGAGCTGGTACATTTATTTATAGAAGAGTTCTCTATTAAATATCAAAAAGAAATACAATTTCAATCGAATGATATGATGGAGTTATTTTCCTCATACCACTGGCCTGGTAACATAAGAGAATTAAGAAATTTTGTAGAGAGACTTGTGGTCATGACTGATGAAACTGTATTGCAAGCCAGTGATATATTGAATATTCTTCCGCAAAAGGCAAAAAAAATTACGTTTGAACATGCTACTATCACATTTCAAGATGAGATAAGCCTAATAGAAAAAGAACGAATAAAAAGTGCATTAGAAAAAACGCACGGTAATAAGACATTGGCAGCTAAGGAATTAGGCTTTTCAAGAGTCACTCTTTACAAAAAGATAAATAAGTATGGACTTTAATATTAATCTCGAACTTACCTTTTCACCTTTAAAAACAAAGGCTCTTTTCGTAAAGATTGTTGTTTTTAAAATGAAACGATTTAAGGTTGATTGGAGCGAAAGTGCGAGACTCCTGCGGGAGCAGCGGGACAGGTGAGACCCCACAGGCGTTTACGTCGAGGGGCTCACCGCCCGCCCCGCGGAGGCGAGCATCTGGAGGGAAATCAACCACACCTCACTACTTGGTAAATAGAAACAAAGTATGCAAAAACAGCCAAAATAAAGTTGAAGGATAAAGATAATTTGTAATAAAAGGGCATCCCTTTGGGTGCCCTTTATCATGCAATCAAAAGAACAATATTTATAGTATTCAAATTTTTTCCTTTTGAAGTAAACTGCCCCGTTAGTTTAAGTACATTTCTTCACAATCTTAATAGTGACACTAACATAAATATTCAATAAAAAAATCATCTCGCCTCTAAGAAATCTATAGAGGTGAGATGATTTTAATCAATCTTTTTTATAAAACTGCTCGTGGGAATCTTACGGCAACGAATTCAGAAATATGGTAAACAAATTTCAGCAATCGGGCGCGATTGTGAAAGAAAAAGTAAAAGGCATGATACATTTTAGTCATGTTTATCTTTACATTAGGTGATGTGTAACTTTTGACTATAGTCAATAAATCAAGGTCGTGTCAGAAATGATTATATTAAGTTTTCCTACCATGATTCCTAACAATAAATTGTTTAATCTTGCTTTCTCAATCAAATTCAGAACCCACTTACACCATGAAATTTCTTCTTCATCTAACCTATTCCTTCTATTAAAAAGAATATAACCTCCAAAATGTTTAGATGTCATTTCTAACCCATCTTTCCCATGTGCTTGTTCAATTTTGGCTATATTTTCTTCTCGCAAAGCCACGGTTTGTTCTAATTTAGAAATTCGGTCCTGAATTAATTTTTTCGCATTTTCTTCATTCGATAACCAAATCGAATATATCTTAATAAAAAATTCATCTCGAATGATGGGATCAGAAGGCAATTCAGTGACCCAATTTTCCAGAGTTTCTCTTCCCTTTTCTGTGATTGAATATATTTTTTTATCGGGTTTACTCGTTTGTTCAATATGTTCAAATTCCAAAAGCCCATTCTTCTCCATTTTAGTTAACAGAGGATATATTTGACTATGCTTCGCAGGCCATAATACCTCTAAATACCTAACTAATTGATAGCCAGAACATGGATTTCTACCAAGCGAACTAAGTATCGCATATCCAAGCGTATTCATCTAATCCCCCTTCATCCATATATCGTTCAATAATAGTGTGTATGTTCGCACTCATCGATCCAACATTCCTTACTGACTTAAAACCAAAGGTTAAATAATCCTTCATTAACCCCTAAATTATACATATAATATATTCCAAAAACCATACTAATTGTGCCCATTGTGAATACAAGTGTTCTACTAATTTTAACGCGTTTCATACTTAACACAAAAGGGATGCCAATAATCGTAGTGAAAAAAAGCATACCAATGACCGTTCCTACTCCAAATAAAAGGATATAAATAGCCGCTTCCCAAACACTCTTTACTGTACTCATCGTCAATATAACCATAGTGCCACTTCCTGCGAGACCATGGACTAGACCAATAGACATCGATTTCAAATATGAAACATCTTTATGTTTGTGTTTATGCTCATGTTTACCACCATGTTCATGGGTATGGACATGTTTATGTTCATCTCCATCATGTGCATGCGTATGAACATGGGTACTTTTGAAAGAAAGGATCGTTGTAACACCCAGATAAACAAGCATGATTCCTACTAAAAATTCTAAGGACATAGACCATTTCCCTGGTATTTCACCCTTCATAAGAATAAGAATAATACCAACTATAAATAATGTTATCGTATGACCTATCCCCCAAAATACTCCTGCTAGAGAAGCGTGCCATAACTTTTTGCTTTGACTTGCAATTGTTGATACTGCAATCACATGATCAGGCTCGATTGCATGCCTGATTCCCAAAACAAAACCTATCGTTAAAACTGAAAACAATGTAACATCCATAAATATTTCTCCCTCAAACTTTTTGTCCCGTATAAAGTGAAACTTCCATAAGTGGGGTTTACCACAGCCTGATTAACCCGGATAAAAGCCCGGCAACCTTTTGATTGCCGGGTTCTAAGCATTAATACTTTCTTAGAAAACACGGTTCGGTTATAAACCACTCTTGACTAATAATTCGGTGACACTCAGTAAAGATTTCCTCTATTACTTTTGTCGAGTTGGCTAATACACGAACCGTAAATCCTGGTACAGATAATAAAGATAGTCCAATTTTATATCGATCTCCATTAATAGCCTGATATAACCGATCAAGGAGGTCAGGGCTTGTTTGTTCGCCAACCACAATCATGGAACCTAAATGCGAAAACCCTTCCATGAATCCAATCTCCTCTATATTTTGGGCAGCAGGATTCAATTGAATGTGATCATAGGCCACAAGCTCATCGTCCATATAAATTTCATTGATGAATTGAAGCCGATTATAACTGAAACGATCTCCATCCGGAGACCACCCCGGGGTTAAAATGTCGGAATAAAGGAAGGTCGCCCCTTTCTCCATGCGAATGACATTTTTTTGTTTATAGCGCGCGTCCTGATACATAATTAGCGGATCCGGAATATACTCGAGATAACATCCAGACTTTAGAAAGATCTCTGTTTCCTGGTAGGCATGAGTGTTAGGTGTCTTATAAACCTTTGTTGCGGATTGTGTCGTTAAGGTTAGTCTTGCTTGCTTCTCGAGCGTAATTTGTATTTTATAGCGATCTCCGTCTAGATAGCCTCCACCGGGGTTCAAAATATAATAACAAGCTTGTCCAGAGTCATCATGATAAACCGGACGCATAACTTTCAATGCGCCCTGAAAATATACATTTTTCGCTACAGTCTTTCCAATCCGATCTTCGACATCTAGACACAAAACTCCAGTCCAGTCTTCCATTATTCCAATCCTTTTAATAATGCATTCTTCATAAGCCAATCAATGACCTGGTCAAGCCCCGTGTTATCTTTTAAGTTGGTGAAAACAAACGGTTTATTTCCGCGAAAAACCTTCGTATCAGACTCCATCACTTCGAGGCTTGCGCCAACGAAAGGTGCTAAATCAGTTTTATTAATGATGAATAAATCTGATTTAATCATCCCTTGGCCGCCTTTACGCGGAATTTTTTCGCCTTGAGCTACATCAATAATATAGATGGAGAAATCCACAAGCTCTGGGCTGAAAGTCGCCGCAAGATTATCGCCTCCACTTTCCACAAAAATGAGCTCTACGTCCGGATGCTTCTCTTTTAATTCATCGATAGCCGCAAAATTCATGGAGGCGTCTTCACGAATAGCTGTGTGTGGACATCCGCCTGTTTCAACCCCAATAATACGGTCTGCCGGCAGGACTCCATTTTGCATTAAAAATTTGGCATCTTCTTTTGTATAAATATCATTCGTCACAACGGCCATGCTGACTTCACCTTCTAAATGACGGGTTAGCCTTTCAACCAACATCGTTTTTCCGGCTCCAACAGGTCCGCCTACTCCAATTTTAATCGGTTCCATATAAAAACACTTCCTTCTATATTAAGACATGAAAATACGAATATTCACACGCTCATGTTTCATTTGTGATAACTCTAAACCTGGTGAAACGATTCCAAAATCCTCTTTATCCAAAGTTTGAATTTTTTCTGTTGCTTCTATTAAAGCACTTTGAAACTCATGAATCGTCTTCTGTCCCGCGGTCTGTCCTAACGGAATCGCCCGAACGGCATTTTGAACAAGACTTGAAACAGTAGAATACAAATAATAGAGGGTGGTAGTTGTTTTCGGAACACCAAGATGGTGCCCTATCATCGTAAATGCAATAGCTGGATGTCCAAAGGAGTGCTTCTCCTTAATCCGTTTTTGATATAGCGAGTGAACAGGAAACTCATATAAAGATCCTACAAGGTTTACCATGCGTTCTCCCATTCTTTTGGTACCTTCTCTCGTTTCACGCGGCAAATTTTGAACCGTCAGCATTCGATCGATCTTCCACACCGTTTGTATATCCTCATTTTCCAAGGCATCATAGACAAGACGGGTTGCCAGCCCATCTGAATAGACGAGCTGTTCATTTAAATATACATGAAGCCACTTGGAAAACGATGCTTGATCATACACTTGATCTTCTTGAATATACGTCTCTAGACCATATGAATGACTAAAAGCACCAGTTGGAAAATTCGAATCACATAGTTGGAATAAAGAAAGAATATTAGGATTCATGGCTATGTCCAATATGACGAAAAGCCTGTTTTACTTTCCGCTCTTCACGTGTAAAAGGAATTTGAAGCTCTTGCAGCAATTCTTCAACAAGATAATCAAACTGAACGAGCATATCATTCTCTTCAAATTGAGCTGGAAGGTGACGATTCCCCAATTGGTGGGCAATCGTTCCCATTTCATTTAAACTTCGCGGGCTAATGACCAACAGATCATCGGAAAGGACATCTACGACAATCATATTTTTATCATCCATATATAAAACATCGCCAGCCTTTAGGTCACGCAGTTCTTTTAAGCGAATGCCAATTTCGTGGCCGTGGTCGGTGGTCACTCTTTGAATCCGTTTCACTAAATTAGCACTTTCCAGGTACACCTTTTCCATATGGCGTTTCGCAATTTCTTCTCTGTCCATTGCTTCGATATTTGCAACGATTTTTTCAATAATCAATATTTTCACCTCAAAATAAGACTCAAAATAAGAAATAGCGTTGTCCCATCGGCACTATATCCACAGGCTCACAAGTAATGAGTTCCCCGTTTACTTTTACCTCATACGTTTGTGGATCAACCGTAATCTCAGGCGTTTCGGAATTAAGCTTCATATCTTTTTTCGTTAAGTTTCGAATACCATGAACTGGAAGAACCGTTTTTTCCAAGCCTAATTTTTCATGCACTTTATCATCAAAAGCGACTTGAGAAACAAAGGTAATTGAGCTCTTAGACATGGCTTTTCCATAAGATCCATACATTGGACGATAAATAACTGGCTGTGGTGTCGGAATGGACGCATTGGCATCACCCATTAAGCTTTCTGCAACAAAGCCATTTTTAAGAATCATTTCAGGCTTCACGCCGAAAAATGCCGGTGACCAAATGACAAGGTCCGCCATTTTTCCGACTTCAATCGAACCGACATATCCAGAAATACCATGAGTGATAGCGGGGTTAATCGTATATTTAGCTACATAACGCTTCGCGCGATTATTATCAGAAAGCTCGCTGTCACCTTCCAACGCTCCTCGCTGTTTTTTCATTTTATCTGCTGTTTGCCATGTACGTAAAATAACCTCGCCAATTCGTCCCATTGCTTGTGCATCTGAGCTAACCATACTGAATACACCCATATCTTGAAGAATATCTTCAGCCGCAATCGTTTCGCGTCTAATCCGTGAATCAGCAAAGGCAAGGTCTTCAGGAATAGATGGGTTTAAATGGTGACACACCATTAACATATCCAAATGCTCGTCGATCGTATTAATTGTATATGGCAAAGTCGGGTTTGTAGATGATGGAAGAACATTCATAAAGCTCGCTGATTTAATTAAATCAGGAGCATGTCCGCCCCCTGCCCCTTCCGTATGGTACATATGAATAACTCGGTCTTTAATCGCCGCTAGCGTGTTTTCCAAAAATCCGCCTTCATTCAACGTGTCTGCATGAAGGGCAACTTGTACGTCATATTGGTCCGCTACTCGGAGAGCGTGGTCGATAGCAGAGGCTGTAGCTCCCCAGTCTTCATGCACTTTTAATCCAATTGCGCCTGCACGTACTTGCTCAACTAACGCCTCTTCGTTCGCAGCTTGTCCTTTTCCAGTGAAGCCTACGTTAATTGGAAATCCTTCCGCTGCTTGCAGCATTTTATGAATATTCCATTCACCTGGAGTAACAGTTGTGGCTTTTGATCCTGCAGCAGGACCCGTGCCTCCTCCGATTAAAGTTGTAAGACCGGAAGCTAATGCAGTCTCAACCTGTGCTGGATTAATGAAATGTACATGTGAGTCGATTCCACCAGCAGTGACGATCATCCCTTCCCCAGCAATGATTTCTGTAGAAGCACCAATTACAATATCCACATTATCCATTATTAAAGGATTTCCGGCTTTTCCGATTCCAGCAATTTTCCCGTCACGGATTGCAATATCCGCTTTATAAATTCCGGTATAGTCTAGGATAACAGCATTTGTAATGACAACATCCGGAACTCCATCTTCGCGAGTTGCAAGAGGATGTTGCCCCATCCCGTCACGGATTACTTTTCCGCCGCCAAAAACGACTTCTTCACCATATGTAGTATAATCTTTCTCAATTTGGATCACTAAATCTGTATCCGCTAAACGAATGGAATCTCCTGTCGTTGGACCATACATCCCAGAATATTGCTTTCTTGACATTTTGAAACTCATTGATTTCCCCCTCTTTCCACGGATCCATCTGTTTTATTATTAAATCCATACACACGACGTTCTCCACCAAAGTCAATCAATTCTATTTCTTTTTCATCTCCAGGCTCTAAACGAACGGCGGCACCCGCAGGGACGTTTAACCGTTTCCCAAACGCTTCTTCGCGATTGAATTGAATAGCTTCATTGATTTCATAAAAGTGGAAATGAGAGCCAATTTGAACAGGCCGATCTCCTGTATTAATTACAGACAGCTTTGTGACTATTTTCCCGGCATTACAAATAATTTCTTCTTCTTTTAAAAATAGTTGCCCTGGTATCATTTGAGCATGCCTCCTTGTCTATTCTTATCTGATTGGATTATGAACCGTTACTAGTTTCGTTCCATCAGGAAAAGTAGCTTCTACTTGAATATCGTGGATCATCTCTGGAATACCTTCCATAACATCTTCGCGCGACAAAATCATTGCTCCATATTCCATCAATTGTGCAACTGTTCTTCCATCCCTCGCCCCTTCTAACACTTCATAGGTAATAAGTGCTACGGCTTCCGGATGGTTTAATTTTAATCCTCTTTCTTTTCGTCGCTTAGCAAGATCAGCTGCCACTACAATCATGAGCTTATCTATCTCACGCGGTAATAATTGCATCGTAAAGCCTCCTCATTTTTAAAATGACCAACTATGGCGAAAATTCCATCAATTCTTGAGACATTTCTTCTAAACCCATTGATGCTTAGTTGAACCAATCGGAACGGAGAATCAAATATTCATCAATAAAGTTACCTGAATTATCTGCAATCGCACGATAAAAAAAATACCATTAAACCCTAAACAGATTATCACTATTTTAGAAAAACAATGATGTTGGAATTAACTTTTTTTATTTTATTTACAAAAAAAATCAGATTTTACAATAAAATGAAGGATTGATTCCCCTGGAATATTAATATATCATAATATACATATATATCAAA
>NZ_JBHVQU010000043.1:0-30611 GCF_042886655.1 Peribacillus sp. NPDC058002
TCAGCACGACGATCGTCGTGATCATGACTGTGTTGTCATAACGGTAATAACCGTACCGGATGGCCAGGTCGCCAATTCCGCCCCCGCCGATTGTCCCTGCCATCGCTGAGTAACCGATAAGCGAAATGGTCGTTAATGTCAGTCCTTGAATGATACCCGGTTTTGCCTCTGGAAGAAGTACATCCTTAATGATCATCCATGGAGTGGCTCCTACGGCAATTGCAGCTTCAATCACGCCTCTGTCTATTTCACGTAATGCCGTTTCAACGATTCTTGCAAAAAAAGGTATTGCGGACACCGACAGGGATACAGAAGCAGCTCTCGGGCCTATCGTCGATCCAGTTAGAAGATCCGTTAAAGGAAGAAGGGCGACCAAGAGAATGATGAAAGGGATTGAACGGACAATATTGACTGCGAATCCTAGAGATCGATTCACGATACTATTTTCAAAAAATAAATTCCTTGTTGTCGTAAACAGCAATACTCCAAGCGGTAGACCGATCAACAGGGCTACTGCAAGGGAAACACCGACCATATAAATCGTTTCAAGAAAGGCTTTATTAAGATCAGGTAAAATATTGACGATGGAATCAAGCAGTGACATGTTTTAGCACCTCCACAGAACTGGAACGATTTTTTATATATTGCAATGCCGAATGAACTTGAGCGGCATCGCCTATTAACTCGATGATTAAAATGCCTAAAGGGACATCCTGGATATACTCAATTTTACCGTGTAAAATATTCCCCTTTACTGAATGGGATTGGAGAGCATCCGAAAGGATCGACTCACCAGCGGTTTGCCCTTCGAATTGAATTTTAATGATCGTACCTTTACTTTCTTCAATCAAGTGCGGAGGGAGTGCGAAATCCAGAACACTGCTAATGAATTGCTTCGTTAACTCCTGCTTAGGCTGTGAAAATATTTCATAAACGGGACCTTCTTCAATTACACGGCCATCCTGCATGACGGCGACACGGTGGCATAGTTCTTTGACCACTTCCATTTCATGTGTAATCAACACGATGGTGATGCCAAGCTTACTGCTTATCTTTTTCAATAATTGTAAAATCGCTTTTGTAGTTGTTGGATCAAGTGCTGAAGTCGCTTCATCACATAATAGAACAGTGGGGTCATTTGCTAATGCACGGGCTATGCCTACCCGTTGCTTCTGTCCACCGCTAAGCTGCGCCGGATAGACATCTTTCTTATCGCTGAGCCCTACGATTTCCAACAATTCCAATACACGTAACCTGATGGCATCCTTCGATCGATGCGCGGCCTTTAAGGCGAAAGCGACATTTTCATAAACGGTTTTTGAACTGACCAGTGAAAAGTGTTGGAATATCATTCCGATTTTTTGCCGTTGTTTACGAAGCTCTTTACTTGATAAAGAGGTTAAATCAATGCCGTCGATGATGATATTTCCACCTGTCGGACGTTCAAGCAAATTCAAGCAGCGGAGTAATGAGCTTTTTCCGGCTCCACTGTAGCCGACAATTCCATACACTTCGCCAGTTTGAATGGTTAAAGACACGTTATCCACTCCGGTAACTCGGTTTTTCTTCGAGACGTATTCCTTTCGGACTGAACGGATTTCAATCATAAGCTTTCCCCCTTAAACATTAAAAAACTGCCCCTATCATTCAGAAAGAGGCAGCGAAATTATATCTCGTCTTATCTTTCAGAATGCAATCATTCTGCAGGAAGTGGCACCGTTCCCTAAGGGCGGTTGCCGGACATCACAGGGCCTGATCCCTCCGTCACTCTTGATAAGTAAATTATTATTTTAGAATATTTCAAGTTTTTCAATATAATCTATATTATTTGTAAAATTCAACAATGTCAATCGTTTCTGTAATTTTCGGGGTGATTTTTTGTTATTAAAGTTTAGAAAGGTCCGTTAAAAAGGGCTATCTTGCTATAATCCTGCATTTATTGTCCAGGTTAATTATTCCAAAATTTCCTTGTCAAAAGGGTAAAGTGGTAATACATTTGTTATAGTTAAAGTTAAAAAAAGGAAGACGAAACTATATTTGTGTAATGATGGGGAGGCAACTGAATGTTAGAGATTAACACGATAAATGATGTGGTTTGTGTGAACGGGACTCCTGGCGGGAACAAATCGGGGATGAGTGTTTATGTCTTTTTAACGGATGGTCTATTGATAGATACTGGCGCACAGATATTATTGGAAGAGCTCATTCCATTCTATGAGTCCGCAGACTTCGACTCAGTGGCCTTGACTCACTATCATGAAGACCATACCGGGTGTGCTGCATGGATACAGGAAAATAAAAAGGTCCCGCTTTTCATTCACCCGATGTCGGTTGAGGTTTGTGCAAAGGATGCCGTATATCCTGAATATCGTAAAATTTTCTGGGGAAAGAGAGACGCCTTTAAAGCTGAGCCGGTAGGGAAGGCCATTCATTCCCGCACCCAAACATGGGAGCCGATTTTTACCCCTGGTCATGCAAAGGACCATATGGTGTATTTGAATCACAGTAATGGCATGCTCTTTTCAGGAGACCTTTTCGTAACACCAAAAACAAAACTTGTCTTACGGGAAGAGTCTGTCCCGGTCATCATCGGTTCCATTAAAAGATTACTTCAATATGACTTCGGGGAAGTGTTTTGCTGCCATGCTGGGCATGTCCCTGATGGGAAGGTCATGTTTCGGAAAAAGCTCGATTATTTGGAAAACCTACAAGGTGAAATTTTACGCTTGCATTCTCAAGGGCTGACCGTTCATGAAATCCAGCAGGCCGTTTTACCGAATCGCTATCCCCTTATCGAGATTTCTGGGCATGAATGGGATTCAGAGCATATCATTACATCGATATTAAACGAAAATATTTTAAGTGCGAGGGAGAATGGAACTATTTGAATGCTATTTCAGGCTGATGTTTTCTATTTGTCACTCAAACAACTTCCATCCAGGATGTTGTTTTACTTGATTACTTATAAAAGACGGACTTTTTATAGGGGGAATGCAGTCCAAGCGGGAGATGAACGGGATAAGTAAAAAAGGGGAGCCCTCCATAAGAGGGCCCACATAAATTATTTATTTTCATTGGGATCTGTTTCATCATAAAAATCATGTGCTTCTTCGATGTTCTGAAGGTTAGCGACTTCATACACATTTCCGCCTGCCATTCCTTCATTGATGATACGGTCGATATCCAGGTAAACGGAGTCCTTGCCATCATATTCGGTATCCTTCAAAAATGTCATTTTTTCTTTATCCAAAATTAATCCCTCCTAGCCTTTTCTTTAGTTTAGGCAAAGGAGTTTTTTTTATTCTATTTAAGGATTTCATGAATGTAAAGAGGGTTCATTCATATACATGGAAGATCATTAAATCATGTACCATGCTTTTGAGTTTGGTTTCATCTGTTTCGGAAGGCGGGTTAGCTGTCCACTCGATGGATCCATCTTTATGATACAAGGCTTGGACTGCCTTCTTGTTGAAATAAAAGGAAATTTTCCATCCCGGCAGATTTTTATGCAATGGTGCCCATTGAAAATGAGTGATCATATGTATTACCTCCATATATACAGTTTCTCATTTAATTATAATGGAAAACGGTAGCTGGAGGTGTTATTTTATTGTCAGGTTGGGAAAAGTTAATTCAATGAAAAGATTTTTTAAATGCAAAAGCCTGTTTGTTTCAATTTCCACTTCATCGAATTGCATGGGCTTTGAGTTCACTTCATATATGAAGAGCGAACCCGATTCGTCTTCCCCTATATCAATGGAAAACTCTCCGAGAAACCCGATTTTTTTCGATAGAATCTCTCCGCATTTTTGGGCGATATTCGCTAATTTTTGATTCAGGCTTCTTGATTGCAGGTCTTGATAAGGAAAAAGCTTACCCCCTCGGGGAGTGTGGGTGGTGATTTCCTGAGTTTGTGACATCCTTACCGCTTTGCCGGTCACTTTATAAAAACCTTTTTCATAATGGACGAGAATCCGGTAATCATAACGGTGTCCAAAAAGTTTTTTTGGTCTGATCGCCTGTTGAGCAAGATAGCTCCTTTTTAATAAATCCCTTTTTTTTGTTTCCCAGAATGATGCGAAATCCGGGAAGGACTCACTATGCTTCAAGCTATTGAACAATAGTGTATCATCATCATTTTTGATTATGGTATAAATGCCCTTCCCTTGGCTTCCTTTGCAGGGTTTAAGGTATATATGCCTGTAGGTCTCCAGGAATGAATAAAGGCAATCGCTGTTTCGTAAGACCGTTGTGGGCGGAAGGTGTTTTGTGAGGAATCCATCTTCATTTAATGCTTCGAACATTACATATTTATCTATAAAACAGGGGTTGAATAGATTCATTCGGGAATCTTTAAAGTGTGTAATAAGATGTTGGAATTCCTCTGACGCCTCATAGCTCCTCGAAGGGATACGGTTATAGACGATGTCAGGGAAGGGTACTTTACATTCGATCCACTTCTTTGAAATGGAGGAAAAAACATACCCTCTCAACGAATCGGGATGAAGGGCATTTCCTGTGAATACATACGCCAATATTCCATGTTTTAATAAATATAATGATAGGTCCCGAAAAAGGGTCAGGTTTCCACCCAAACCTGATTCCTTTTTGGGATTGGAAACAGTTAAAATTCCGACGGTGAGCATCCGGTTACCGGGATATATCGTGATTGGAATCAGGGGTTGATTCGAATGGTCCTTTTTATAGCTGATTTCCTCTTTGGCAGAGCCCGCGAAAAGTTCAGCATTCTCATGATTGTGGTACCAATTTTCAGTGGGGCTATCGTAAAAAATGTTCATCGCGGTACACTGATTGATTTCGTAATCGTCTGTTCCGTAAGATAAATGGCATAATCAAGGCTTAGCTTTCTGGTCAGCAATTCGAAATCCTTGAGTTTTGGATGGGCGAATATGGAACGTCCAGGTTTGGAATTGGCTTCAAACATCCAAACCTGCCCTTTTTTATCCAATCCAAAATCAAATCCTATTTCTGCAATGATGCCGTCCAAGTTCTTTTCAATACTGTCACTTAAAATCAGCGCGGCTTCCGATAGCTTTCGTTCGACTTCTTTCGCCTCATCGTCATCTCCAAACAGTTCGGCAACCGTTTTGATGACACCCCCGCTTTTAATATGGGTAGTGACGCTGCCGGCACCGGCGATTTTTGCGGCAATCGCGGTTACCTGCCATTTTCCATTACTGTCCTTGTTCGTATGGACCCGGAAATCCACTGGACGTTTTTCAAATCGAATTAATGGGATGCCCTGCTGTACAATAAGGTTCTCAAGCGGTCGGTCGTGAAAAATATGTTTAACGATGGATTCCAATGTAGGGAATTTTTGCAGTTTATTTTCTTTTGCTTCATTTGTATAGCGACAATAGTAAACATCCTCATGCTTATCATAAAGAATTTGGTGAATCCCTAGACCGAGGCTGCCGTGAATGGGCTTTATATAAACTTGCCGGTAATGGGAAAGAAGGGTTTCCACCACGGACATGGATTGAAATGGATATGTTTCCGGCAAATAAGGCAATGCCCGCTCATCTGCGCATAGCCTTTCATTTACATCCCATTTATTGAAAAATCCAGGATTATACCATGGTATTGTATATTTTTTTTGGAATTTCCGCTTCACTTCTTTAGGTCCATCGCGGTTTTCCGTCAACCGATTTGGGAGTCGGTCATAGATGACATTAGGGAAAGGAAATTCATTTATGTGCCAGTGATCGTTAGCAAACACATAGCCTTTGATTGTCTCCTCATCCCAATTGATTACATTCTCTCCAAAAACAAAGGGGATGCAGCCCGTGGTCCTGCTAAGCGAAAGGAGTTTTGCGAAAAATTCCGATCTCTCCCCTAATGGTTTGTTTGAAACGCCAGTGAACCCTGAGGAAAATATTCCGACAAGCGGTCCGATATGGATGCTCTTGCCGTAAATGAATAAATGAAGGGGAATATCGGTATGATCGAATAGTAGGGATTCCGCAAGGCTTTCCGATAGGACGATTGACTGATTGACGGCTGGGTTTTGTTTGACGATGGCAGGACATGAATGCCGTCCGAAATAAATTAATTCAATCTCTGCCAAATCTCCAAGCTCTGAAGGATAGTAGAGAACATTGCCAGGGATAGAGGCAATTTCGGCAGGATAAGTCTTTCTCACTTTCTATTCACCTGCTTTCTGAAGATGTTCGGCTAAATACTGGCTATATTGAAACGGTGCGCGATGGATATCCTTCATGGTCTCCGGCTGTAGTGCCTGAATGATTTTCCTTCCGGGCTTGGAGTTGATGTCCATGATCCATAATTGGCCTCTTTTATCGATGCCTAAATCAATCCCCAATTCGAATAATCTTTCAAAGACAGCTTCGGTTTCTACGGGCAGGGTGCGAAGGATATGCTGAATCTTTTGTTCGACAGCAATCGAAATCGTTTCCGGGTTTCTTTTGTTGAAAGTCTCTAATGAAATGGCTTCCCCGCCTGTGGCAAGATTTGAAGTAATTCCGTCTTTTTGTCCCGTACGAATTCCGCGGCCCCGTTCCATCCATTGATTCTTCTCGTTTTTTTGAAGGAAAATCCGTAAATCGAATGGCTCATTATTTTGGTTGCAAAGTTCTAAATATGGCTGGCAAAGGTAACGGTATCGATTTAATAAATGCTGCAGCCATTTGTTAAGCTGAGATTTGGAGGAGAATGGGCGGTCATATTTGGTGCCCTTTTTCGTCATGGATACCAAAATGCCGCCTTCGGTTTTTGTTAGGAGATAAATTCCTGTACCGCCTGCACCAAATTCAGGCTTGATGATGATTTTATCCAGGCGTTCCAAATGCCCGGTAATATCTTCAGGTGTCGCCACTTGTACGGTCTCTGGAAAAAATGCCTGCAGGTGTGGATGGTTTTTTAGGATTTGATACACTTCCCACTTACCAGGAAGGCCCAGCCCTAAGAAATTCGAGTTATCTTTTAACCAATTGATTTTGTGTCGGGTTTCCGTTGACTCACGGACTAATCCGTGAAAACAGCGATCATATACAAAATCAGGTAAATCAAAAGATGTGGCGATCCAATTTTCATTCTCGGCATCAAAACGCTCGCCACGCACTTTTTTAAGATCCATATCAATATTTTCAGGTGAGAATTTACAAACTTTCATATTAAATGATTTAGCGGTTTTGGCTATTTCGTTGAAGTAGTTGTTTTCATGTGTATCCGACGCGGCCATTAATCCTATTAACACGAGCTAGCAACTCCTTTTTATGGATGGTTTTCGCGATTAAGGGCAAGCATGAAATCTATGATGGATTTTACTGATGGACGAAAGGTTTCATAGCTGCCTTGAAATTTTTTCGAAGGTTTTGAATTCACTTCGATGATCCATGGATGTGTATCAGTATCCAGTGCTAAATCGATCCCTAGCTCACCGAATGAATCGTCATGGTTTTCGACCAAGGCCTGGGCAGTATTTTTAGCCAGCCGTAGGAGCTTTTGATATATGCGGCTGGCATCCTGAAGGCCAAATGCTTCCTTTAGAAAGTCCGGCCCATTTTTCATCAATCCGCCTTGTGCAAGATTGGAAACGATTGTACCAGGGTCCCCAATCCGGGCAACCATTGATGAAACTTTCCATTCAAGCTGATCGTTCCGATGAAGAAGTATGCGGAAATCAACTTTTCTCTGATCGATTTCGAAAAGGGAAATCCCTTTTTGAAGAATGAAGGATCGTCTTCTGGAAAATCTTTTTAACGTTTCATACAACTTTTCATCCGTATCAGCAAAATGTACATTCTGGAGATGTCCGGATTGCTCGATTTTCCATTTTCCAGCTACTTGCGTTAATCTGCAAATATTCTTGCCTTGGCTGCCTGCTGAAGGTTTAAAGTAGATTACCGGATGCCTTTCTATAAAAGACAAGAAAGTTTCCTTTTCGTTAAAAAGGATCGTCTCTGGCAAATTTGGCAACAGCTCATCTTCTAAGATTAGCAGCTCATGTACATGATGTTTGGAGAGGAACCTTCCATTGAACATCGGTATCGACCGTTCCTCCAGTTCAGTTTTAAACAGCTTGAAAGAATGCGATTCCTCAAGTTTACGTGAATGTATCCGGTTATAAAATACATCAGGTATGGGGAGGGGAAAGGTCTGCCAGCCATTTTGCCCAGGCAGGTAGCCTTCCACAACTCCATCTTGAAGAGACTGCAGTTTCACTAAATAAAAGGGGATGCCCTGCTGATTACAATATGATTTCATTTCCTGATAAAATTTTTCCATCTCGCCGAATGTCCCGTCTTGCAACGGGGTCTGATTCATGAGTGAAGCGAAGAATGGACCTATTTTTATTGACCTTCCTTCCGCATGGTATGAGACGGAGATTGGATCGGAAAAAACGGGTAAGGATAAAATTTGGTTCATATCATATGAAAGTTTCAATGTAGGCTGGGATGACGGGAATGGCTGGACAAGTACCGGGACGGAACGGCATCCAGCCATGATCGTTAAGGATTCTCCAAATTGAAGGCCCCATTCCTCAAATAGTTTTTCTTCGATAAACAGTAGCGCCTTCTTTCTAGTCTCTGCGGAATTTACCGTAATGAAAACTTTCTGATGGTTAAGTTTCATAATAATTCCCCGTTTGCACTAAGTTTGATAACCTTTAATAAGTAAATGATGGGCAAATGTGGATAACACATTCTATGTTTTTTTTATTAGAAGGTGTCATCAAGCCTTTATTTCAAGCAATAAAAGGAGAAATTTCAAGGGTAGTTTTGGGTGAAGATTCTATTTATGGTCTTTTTAGGTACTGTAATAGGTGCTTCACTAATTTATTAGCTATCAGAATGCTGTTCCTTATAAACCAATCTATTCTTGCGGGAAACAGCTGCCGTTGACACCCGGGGTGATTCCAAAGCGGCAGGAAGAGTTAGGCAAATTGTTAATGATGCCTCTATACAGAATATGAAAATTTTCGTGAAGGCAGAAGTAAAGAAAGCATTGTTCACGGAAAAAAGTACTGCACAATTGCTTGATCAATTGAGAATGAAGAAAGCTGGTTCGAGAATTGACGCCAATTTCCCGGAAACCATTGTCGAAAAAGGTGCCAAGTACTTATTACTCATTTTCAGCCGCTATTCCAGAAACTGCATATCGAGAGTATCGTGGAAGAACAGGTTTCTTCATTTTCGGTGTCCCGACTTAAGGAAATGGGGTGGAATCATCAGTTTATTTCAAGGTTTCGTAACTGTTTTAATAGGATGACGTGTAATTCTTAATCGGATTTGTTATAGTGGAAAAGGTGTATGAATACAATGATTACCGGGAGGGGAAATAAATGAATAACGTATATGATGCAGCGTATGAAATGGAAAAGGCGATTAGGGCAAGTAATGAATATGCCGATTTGCAACGCTTATATGATCTTGTCAATTCTGATGAAGCAACAAAAGGAATGTTTGAAAACTTCCGTAATCTGCAAATAACATTGCAGCAAAAGCAAATGATGGGACAGGAGATTGCACCGGAAGAAGTTGAGCAGGCACAAAAGACGGTACAGCTTGTCCAACAAAACCCAACCATTTCACAATTGATGGAAGCTGAACAACGGATGAGCATGGTCATTGCAGACCTCAATAAAATTATCATGAAGCCGCTTGAAGATTTATATGGCTTGCCTGAACAACAGCAATAAGCAGTTGGAGACTCCCTTCTATAATGGTTGGGGGTTTTTTTGTTCCCTGGATGCATCGGTGCAAGGGTCGTGAACCACTATATGTTCTATTCCCGAAATTTTAGTCATAAATTTGAAAGAGGATACTACAGATGGGGGAGATCAGCATGGTATATCGACTACTTGCGGTCAATATTGACGGGACATTGCTCCAGTCGAATGGCCGTTTAAATAAATCGACTAAAGAAGCAATAGATTATGTTCACCAAAAAGGTGTCCATGTTGCACTTGTGACGTCAAGAAACTATCACTCAGCAAAAAAAGTGGCCAAAGCCCTAAAAATAAATCCGATGATGGTTGCTCAGCAAGGAGCCTTTGTCGGAGCTTCCGTAGAAAAGCCGATAATGGTAAAAAGAATATCGGAAGAACTGGCTGTAGAGCTCGTGCAAATGCTGGAAAAGACCACATGCCAAATATTGCTCATTCATGAAAAATACTCGCTGGGCAATCGGGTGAACCTTCCGGACAATTTGCTAGGTAAATCGGTTATGTATTTGAATGATCAAAATATTTATGCTCAAAATTATGTGGACGATATCAGTGAGGAGCTTATTGACCAACCGATGGCCCCGACTAAGATGGACGTAATATTCTCAGAGAAAAGTGATCAAAATGATATGTTGAAATTGATGAAGAAAATGTTCCCTGAAGTCGATGTAATATTATATCCAGGACATAAAATGACAATCGTTCCGAAGGGGGTTTCTAAATGGAGTGGTGTATTGTATTTAGCCGACCATTTAGAGGTGAGAAGAACGGAAATCGTCTCGATTGGCGATGGATTGGATGATATGGAGATGATTGCCGGTTCTGGTCTGGGAGTTGCCATGGGCAATGCGGATGAGGAAGTAAGGAAAGTGGCAAAATGGGTGACGCGCTCCAATGATCAAGATGGTGTTGCCTATATGCTGAGGGAATTTTTCCGGAAACAGCATCCAATCGAATTTTTACAAAAGATGAATATGCTTAAGTGAATGGCGGGGCTCCTTCATGTAGAAGGGGCCTCATTCAGATAATGCAGCTTTCGAGGCCTGTTGCATTTCATAAATAATTATAAGCTTCTTTCCATAAACTAAAGGAAAATCAGTAATGGAAAGGAAGAATTCAATGGGTGTAATCAATGCAAAAGAAGTGCAAGTCGGTGATGAGGTATTTGTGATTTATAATAATCCCCATGTTCCCACCGTTTCGAATATAAGGGCAGCGGAAATTGTTCCGCATCCCAAAGACCCCAATGCAGTTGCCTTGTTCCTGAACGATACATTTCATACGATTGAGGATGATGATGCATTGTTCACTTCGGAAGCCGCAGCGGAAAAAGCCTACAGTGATTATATGTATAATCAGGACCAGATGACTTGAAATGGCGTTTACTTCGCGTTACTAAAAGAGAATGAACAGAAGAAAGCCCTCGCTTATAGAGCGGGGGCTCCTTTTGAGCATATTCACGAGTAAAAGCTCTGAATTCACGAGTATTTGCTCGAAACTCACGAGTAAAAGCTCGAAATTCACGAGTAAAGCTCGAAATTCACGAGTAAAAGCTCTGAATTCACGAGTATTTGCTCGAAATTCACGAGTAACGCTCAAAACTCACGAGTAAAAGCTCGAAACTCACGATTAACGCTGAATTCACGAGTATCTGCTCGAAATTCACGAGTAACGCTCATATTCACGAGTAAAAGCCCGAAATTCACGAGTTTTTGCTCCAAACTTATGTGTAAACGCACACACACTTACATGTCTGAAGCCAGTAGTGTTAAAAATGCATATTTTGCTGGTGAATTAAAAAAACTGCCACTCATTTTTTCAGGAAAACAGAGTGACAGTTATGGCTT
Source organism: Peribacillus sp. NPDC058002 (assembly GCF_042886655.1). NCBI lineage: Bacteria > Bacillati > Bacillota > Bacilli > Caryophanales > Bacillaceae > Peribacillus > Peribacillus sp. NPDC058002. The sequence goes on from NZ_JBHVQU010000043.1 coordinate 11,557, forward strand.
AATCAGTTATTGGATTGTATAAAGAGTTTCATTGCATGAATTTGCCCAATATGGTTGGTTTCGTGGAGCACTACAAAATTAATAAATTCCCCCACTGTTTCCATTCCGTTGAAAGGCTGTGCTGTTTTTTCTGTTAATCGTTCTTCCGGAATTTCAAGAAGTCGATCAAGTTGCTCATGCAGCTGTTGCTTTAATAATTCAACGGTAGGTACGTCCCCGCTCCAGTTCGCTGGTTTTGAACCATATCCGAATAGTTGGCTGTAATTCGCTGGCAATTCACTGTTGGATTTCAATAAAAAATTTTCGGCTGCAGTAAGGACATGTCCAAGATGCCAATGGATTGTATTATTAAAACCTTCAGGCTGTACATCCATAAACTCTGGATTGATTCCCTCGATTTCTTTTAAAAGATTGCTGCGCATGACCGTTAGCTGATTTTTTATATAATTCATTTTACATTCCCCTTTCAATCTTGTTTTCTAAATGCTATCTCATGAAATTATAGCAAGGATAATTCAATATTATCAAATTTTAGATAAGTCTTTTCACGAAGGAAAGGAATATCGATTCTTAATTTTTTTTAGGGTTTTAATTGTCAGTTAATAATCGGAATGAATGCATTGAAGCGAGTAGCTCTGTTTGCTTTGGTCGAGTGCCAGACATATGCCCAAGGGATACTGGGTTCATGAATTCTTAAGCCAAAAGTTGGAGTTTTTTTGCTGTTAATTAATTGACAAATATTCCTATTACTCTTTTATGTGGACTAGTATAATGAAATATATTGGATAATTAATCCATAAGGGTGTGAGGAGATGACATATGATGAAAAGGAAACAGCTGCTTGTTGCACTTAGTCTATTATCAATAACGGTAGCTTCAGGTTGTACAACAAAGCAAGAACGTATTTCCGTCCAAAAATATGAAGGTAAAAACTACAAATTCGAAGCATATAAACAAAAGGTAGAAGTGGCGAAAACAGAAAAAACAAAAGAAATAATAAAGAATGCTGATTGGGAAGAATTCGCATTGGAGAAGGATCATCCTAAGGCGGACTTCATCTTTTATTTTAATGATGAAAAAAGCGAAGGTAAAATGGCTGTATATTATGTTTGGATTAATACTGATGAAAATATTGTAGAATTGACCAAGGATGAACATAGCCAGTATGCACAGTTAAATAGACAGGATTCTGAAACTATATTAAGACTTCTGCATTAATGAAAAGGGGGGATAGGCAAGACCTGCACTTTCTAAAAACCTCCAGACAAGCATTTTTTCATTGTATTTAGAATTCACATGTGACCGAGTGGGCAGTTATTTATGGGGTAATCTTTTGGAGGGGCTTATGAGGAAAATTACTTTATCTAATGGAAAAATGGTGGAAGTTGAATGTTTAAGCTGTGCTTTGACAAGTGGGGAAGTAGAAGCAGAGGGTGGAGTAATAGTCGAATCTGAATATTTTCATGCTCACCAAGACGTTGCATACCCCATTGAAGGTTTAGTGATATTAGCATCTAAACGCCATATTAAGTGCTTTGATGAATTAAATGAACCAGAAAAGGCCGATTACATAAACTTATTAACCAAGATTAGAAAAGCTCAAAGGGAAGTATTAGGGATAGAAAATGTTTATTATTTTTACAATGAGGATACTACCCACCATTTTCATACTTGGATGGTTCCTCGATATGAATGGATGTACCAGTTTGGGCGTTCAGTGGAATCAGTTAGGCCGGTTTTGCTGCATGCAAGAAACAGCCTGAATGATGTTGAAAATTTAAAAACTGTAATGGATGGAATCGAGGCATTAAAAAAAGAACTGAACCCTTCATCTCTTTGATAACACCTTGTTTAAAAAAGGCGAAAGAACCCGGTTTCCATACAAGTCCGGGTTCTTTCATTCTGCTCAGGCTGAATAAGTCTTCTTATTCGTTGTCCTCAATAGTGGCATTGTGCAACAACGGAAAGAGCCACCGGACTTGATGATTTCGCTTATATCGATTTCAATGACTTCGTATCCGCGTTCACGAAGCTGACTATTTACCTGTTTATTACAAGGTAGACTGAATAACCTTTTATTGCCAATAGAAAGCACGTTGGTTCCTAATGTGAATTGTTCTTCTTTAGTCACTTCTATCATGTCATAACGTGAAGCTAATAAATCCATCTCTTTTTTTGTAAAGGACTCTGGAAAAATAAGCGCTTCAGTCGGTGATATGATATTGAAAACACAATCTAAATGAAGGAATGTTTCAATGAAAGGAACCGCGATGACATCGTATTCCGGTAATAGGGTTTGAAGATGCTTGACGGATGTTTCATCCGTTCTTTCACTGATTCCAATATAGATGGTCTTTCCGTCAATAATGACATCCCCGCCCTCAATATAATTTTTGAGGAGATTGAAATATGAGATACCATTCGTTTCGAGCCAGGATTTCAATATTTGTTCTTCACCCTGCCTTATACCTGTTGCCAATTCAGCAACGTATACGGTATTGCCAAGAGTAAAACCGATATCCCTCGTGAATACTTGTTCTGGATATGTAAATTGTGGCGGGAGTTTTATGACCTCAATCCCTTCATGTTCAAGAGCCTTAATAAATTGGGCGTGCTGCTTCATGGCAAGTGCCTGATCGATATTTTCTTCTTGAAACTCTTTTTGAGTTTCGTTAATGATCTCGCGGATTTCCATATAACGTGGTTCACAGACGATCACCCGTGATAGCTTTGAATATTCACTCGCACAATAAGCTTCCAGTTCTTCGTTTATTTTGTTCACCATAAATGAGCTCCCTCTAAATAGAATTGTATCTTTACTATTTCCTCTTTTTTCTAGAAAGAAACATAAAATTATATCATCGAACTGCACGCTAAATTTGGATGGGTTAAAACTAACTTCTCTGACCGCCCCTAATAAATGATTCCGGTATAAACGGGTTAGAGCCTTTCAATTCGAAGGAAGTTCTGTTTAAAAAATACATTCCAGTTGTTTTCGGAAATCCGCTCCCTTTCACGAAATCGTCAAACTGATTTAAAAATTTCATCTAGATAAAGCCGGATTCAAAATAATCGTAAACGGCACCTAGGGAAAAAGGATTATTTTTGTTCTGGTCGAATATATAATGAGCATGCTTTTAATATAAGGGGGAGATTGTAATGATGGATACTCCATTGATCATGACTCAAATCATTGAGAGAGCTGAAAAATATTTTCCGAAGAAAGAGGTAGTTTCGCGTACGGATGGTGGAATTCACACATTTACTTACGCTGAGATTACTGAGCGTACAAGAAGGCTGACCAGTAGTCTTGAAAAATTCGGTATTCAAACGGGTGACCGTATTGGAACACTTGCCTGGAACCATCATCGGCATTTAGAAGCTTATTTTGCGATTCCTTGTCATGGTGCTGTCCTACATACAATCAATATGCGTCTGTCTCCTCAACATGTATCTTATATCGTCAATAGTGCGGAGGATCGATTATTATTGATAGACCCGGATGTCATCCCCCTTTTGGAAGCAATTAAAGATGAGTTAACCTCAGTGGAAGGTTATATCATAATGACGGATAAAGATGAGCTGCCTGAAACGACCCTTTCACCTATTTATCATTATGAAAAATTATTAGCAGAAGGGAATCCGAAACAGCCATTCATTCAAACCTTGGATGAAAATGCACCTGCCGGAATATGTTATACTTCCGCCACGACCGGGAATCCAAAAGGTGTGGTTTATTCACATCGCGGAATTTTGTTGCATGCGATTGCACTGGGGCTTGCCGATTCTACAGCATTAAGCGAACGTGATGTGGCACTTCCTGTCGTGCCCATGTTTCATGTGAATGCATGGGGCATGCCTTTTGCCAGTGTTTGGTTTGGAACAAAGATGGTTTTGCCGGGACCTTATTTCACCCCAAAGATTTTGGCTGAGCTTATAGAAACAGAGAAGGTTACAATCGCAGCAGGGGTTCCGACGATATGGCTGGGCTTATTGAAGGAGCTAGAAGAAGGCAGCCATGATACGAGCAGCATTCGTGCTGTTTTATGCGGAGGGTCGGCTGCTCCGAAAAGCATGATTAAAACCTTTGAACAAAAGTATGGGATACCATTCCTGCATGCTTATGGAATGACTGAAACAAGCCCGCTCGTATTTGTATCCAAACCAAAAAGCTATCAGGTAGATCTCCCTGAAGAAGAACTTTATGAGTTGAAGGCCAAGCAGGGCCTTGTTTCACCAATGATAGAAATTAAAGTGATCGGTCAGGGTGGCGAAGTGAAACCTGATGGAAAAGAAATGGGCGAATTGCTGATCAGGGGCCCTTGGATAGCGAATGAGTATTTTAAGGATGAGCGGTCAGAGGATACGTTTAAAGATGGCTGGCTGTATACGGGGGATGTTGTCACGATTGATGAAGAAGGATTCGTGAAAATCGTCGACCGGACCAAGGACTTGATAAAAAGCGGCGGTGAGTGGATTTCTTCCGTAGATATAGAGAATGCATTAATGGCCCATGATGCAATCTTTGAGGCGGCGGTGATTGCAGTGCCTCACGAAAAATGGCAGGAACGGCCGATTGCCTGTGTTGTTTTGAAGGACGCATACAAGGGGCAAGTGTCCCAGGAGGACATCATTGAATTTTTAATGCCGCAGTTTGCAAAATGGTGGCTTCCCGATGAAGTGGTCTTTTTGGATGAAATCCCTAAAACGGGTGTTGGGAAGTTCTTGAAAAGGGCATTGCGTGATCAGCTTCAGGATAAATATATCAATAAATAATACTATATTTGTTTAATTATGACTTTTCTGCCTATTCCGTTAATGGTAGAAGAATATATAATAGAGTAATAGAACGAAAGAGGAGGAAATAAATTGAATATTGAATCGACATCACCTGCTGGTACTGTTTTAATAACATATTCGGACAGGACGGCTACTGTTGCAATGAACCGTCCAGAGGCCATGAATGCCTTAAATCCGAAAATGCTGTATGATTTCATAAATGCCCTTAAGGAAGTAAGTGAGAATGAAGAAGTGGACGTCGTCATTATAAAAGGGAATGGCAAAGCATTTTCCGCAGGTGGTGACATTAAGATGATGCTCTCGCCTGGAAAAGAAAACGCTTTCGATGAACTGATGGATGGAATCAGTGAATTGGTGACCACTCTATACTTCATGCCTAAATTGACTATCAGTGCCATTCATGGTGCAGCTGCAGGACTTGGGTTGAGTATAGCGCTTGCAACCGATCACCTTATTGCCGATTCGGGCAGTAAGGTTGCGATGAATTTTATCGGAATTGGATTAATCCCTGATGGCGGCGGACACTTTTTCCTTGAACGCCGTCTTGGTGAAGTGGGTGCGAAAGAATTGATCTGGGAAGGTAAAGTGCTTACAGCTCTTGAAGCAAAAGAAAAGGGCATCATTCATGAAGTGGCAGAAGGAACCTTGGAACATGCGGTAGAGAAGAAAGTGCAATCCTGGCTGCAAAGCCCGGTTCAGGCCATGGTTAAAACGAAAAAAATCCTTAGTGAAAAAAATCGCCCACTATTAATCAAGATCCTTGAGATTGAAAAAGCTGCTCAGATGAAAATGCGCCAAACGGCGGACCACCAAGAGGGAATAAAGGCTTTCGTGGAAAAAAGAAAACCGAACTTCATCGGAAAATGAATGGGAAAGGCCGTCACTTTCTAGTGACGGCCTCTGTTTGTAGACAAAAGGGATTCATCAACGATGTTCCTGAATCAACTGAGCCAAAGTAAAACCTTCAACTCCTCGAGTATGGTTTCTATCTAAAGTTTATAATAAAGTTGATTGGAGCGAGTGCCTGGAACAGAAAATGGTATAAGCTATAAAAAAAACGTAGGCAAACTTGAGTTTCATTGAGTTGATCTACAGTCTGGGTGGCGGCCATGATATGTGATCGCCTTTTTTTTATAAGGATTGTGTGGAAAACTTGATCATATTTTTCAGTGATTGCGCTTCCATTTCCAATCAGCGATGAAAAAGCAATAAAGCGCCTGAAGGTGATGTACAGCGATGTGTTCGATCTTGATAGTTTTTTTCCTTTAATAGATTTTGTCCCAATTCTTTTGCTTGTTCATCGTTTTCTGCTGTAAATGGTTCATCCAATAGTTTTTCCCCTGACGGTTCAAAAACGGTCAATTTGTATATTCTGCTCATTTTCAAAAACTCCCTTATCAATAATGATGCTGTCTTTTATCTAAAGATAGGTACTGTTATAAAAATTTTATCATTATCTGTCAACTTTGACTATTGTTATGTAAGGGAATGTAATAAGACAGGGAATATTGATAAGTAGCTGAATATCTAGAAAAATGATGGTAAATAACTAAATCGAACTAATTTCATGGTTTCTTCCTTTACCTTTGGAAACAATGAAAACAAAACCTATTTATACGAGAGGAATTCTCTCCTTAAAATGAAAAATCATAAATGATATAATAAACCTGAGTAAAAGGTAGGAAGTGTATGGATCGAAGGGGGATTTTTTGAATGACGGTAAAAATCGTTAATAATATTACTGAATTGATAGGAGATACACCTGTTGTAAGGATTAATCATTTAACAGCGGAGGGTGACGCTGAAGTATTTGTGAAACTTGAATATTTCAATCCGAGCCGCAGCGTAAAAGATCGGGCTGCCTTTAACTTGATTAGGCAGGCTGAATTGGATGGTATCATTCAATCCGGGGCCACGATCATAGAACCAACATCAGGAAATACAGGAATTGGGCTTGCAATGAATGCCGCTGCAAAGGGGTATCGGGCCATTATGGTCATGCCGGATAATATGTCGAAAGAAAGAATCAATATCTTAAAGGCATACGGAGCGGAAGTTGTCCTAACCCCAGCATCAGAGCGGATGCCTGGAGCCATTCGTAAAGCTGAGGAACTTGCCGCAGAGATTCCGAATAGTTTTATTCCGCAGCAATTCGAAAACCAAGCCAATCCTGATATTCACAGAGTGACGACAGCAGTCGAGATTCTGGATCAGATGGATGGAAACCTGGATGTGTTTGTCGCTACTGCTGGAACGGGAGGGACGATAACCGGTACAGGTGAAGCCTTAAAAGAACATCTGCCGGAGTTAAAGGTTGTCGTTGTCGAGCCTAAGGGTTCCCCAGTTCTTTCCGGCGGAAAGCCTGGTCCTCATAAATTAGTGGGTACGAGCCCTGGTTTTATCCCCAACATTTTAAATACAGAGGTATTTGATGAAATCGTTCAAGCGGCAGATGAAGATGCGATTTCCACCATGAAGGATTTGGCTTCGAAGGAAGGTATATTGATTGGACCTTCAGGAGGTGCTTCTGTCTGGACTGCCCTGCAGGAAGCCCGTCGCCTTGGAAGTGGCAAACGAGTATTATGCATTGCACCGGATAATGGTGAACGATATTTAAGTATGGATATTTTTAAATGAAGAAAAAGACCGAATGCCATGCATGAAACAATGTTCACGCCATTCGGTCTTTTTCCTGTTGAAATTGCCCATACTGGAATAACCAGGTACCATGATGCCGTATTAAAATAATAATAAATGGGAAAGTATGTTCTGTTTATGTTAGAATTAAATGTTGAAAGAAATCGAGGTGATACTTTTGAACGGTTTGAAGTTCATTCATGCGGCGGATCTCCATTTGGATAGCCCCTTTTCAGGGTTGAAGGATATGCCGTCAGCTATATTAAAGGAATTAAGGGACAGTCCGTTTAAAGCTTTTAAAACGATCATTAATGAAGCAATTTCACATCAGGTTGACTTTATCGTGTTATCGGGGGATCTATTTGATGGGGAAAATCGGAGTCTCCGGACACAGGTCCGCTTTCGAGAAGAATTGGAAAAACTCCAGCAGCATCAGATCCCTGCTTATATCATTCATGGTAACCATGATCATCTTGGCGGCTCATGGATTAATGTGGGGCTGCCGGATAATGTCCACGTATTTTCAGGGAAAACCGAAGTGAAACGGTTTGAAAAAATCGATGGGACGACTGTCCACCTTTATGGATTCAGTTATCCACGCCGTCACGTAAGGGAGAGAATGATCGAAACCTACATAAAAGCTGAAGGGGCCGATTATCATATAGGTCTGCTTCATGGGAATTTGGAAGGCAATTCCGAACATAGCCCATACGCCCCTTTTTCATTGAAGGAACTAGCTGCTAAAGATTTCGATTATTGGGCATTAGGCCATATTCATAAACATCAGGTAGTATCAGAAGATCCGCTAGTGATATACCCAGGAAATATTCAAGGCAGGAACAGAAAGGAGTCCGGCATTAAAGGGTGCTTGCTGGTCGAAGTCGACGGGAACATGAAGCGTCACTCTTTTATTGAAACCTCTGAGGTGATATGGGAAAGCGAAACAATTGAAATATCCGCGGAAGGTGGATTTGATGCCCTGTTCAAGCAATGCAAGGAAGTAATTGAACAGAAGCGTTTCGATGGGAGAAACTTTCTTTTGGAATTGAAGCTGGATGCAGGGGGCGCAGCAGGCCCTTCCGGGGATTATCTTGAAGAATTGACCCGGATCTTGCAGGAAGAGGACCAAGGGGAACCATTTATCTGGGTGTATAAAATCAAAGTCAGCCAGTCCATGCCGATGATTAGGTCAAATGACAGAATATTGCCCTTTATGTCTGAGGTATCGATGCTTGCATCTGAATTTGATGAAACGGATGCTGCTCTGGCCCCGCTTTATATTCATCCGGGTGCAAGACGGTTTCTTGATTCAATAGGGCCGGAAGAGCAGAGGGAACTTTTGGATGAAGCGGAAAGATGGCTTTTGCAAGTTTTTGAAGCGAATCAATGAATGTAGGAAGGAGGAACGGATTTGATTATTAAAGACCTCCATGTTTATGGTTACGGCAAACTGGAAAATCAGCGTTTTCCTGAATTGGGACAGCTGCAGGTTTTCTTTGGGGAAAATGAATCGGGCAAGTCAACTATCATGTCCTTCATTCATAGTATGCTGTTTGGTTTTCCGACAAAGGTTCAAAACGAACCGCGTTACGAGCCCAAAATGCATGCTAAATATGGGGGGAGGCTCAGTCTCATAACAAAAAGTGATGGGGAAATCGTCATTGAGCGTGTGAAGGGAAAGGCTGCTGGTGATGTAAAATTGACCTTCGAGGATGGAAGGGTCGGCGGCGAGGAAGAATTGAATGAGATTCTCCATGGCGTTGATAAAAACTATTACCAGGCCATTTTTTCTTTCGACCTTCAAGGTCTGCAGGGATTACATACATTAAGTGAAGGGACCATGAGCAAATATCTGCTTTCAGCTGGGCTCATTGGGAATGATAAACTTCTTGAAGCCGAAACGAAATTGCAAAAGGAGCTCGATTTAAGATTCAAGCCTTCAGGGCAAAAACCTTTACTGAATGTGAGATTGAAAGAACTTAAGGAATTGCAGAAAAAGGTGAAAGCATCGGAAGAAGAGCAGCAGTCATATACGGCATTACTTCAGGAAGAAGCGAAACTTAAGGAGGAGCTTTCTAAAGTCACGTTAGATATTCAAGAGATTGAAGAAAACCTTGTTAACTTGAGCACTTTTTTGCGAATTAAACCCTTGGTTGAAGAACAGCGGGAACTTGAAACAGAAATAAGTGAAATTCCGGATGTAAGTTTTCCTGTTGATGGCTTAAAAAGACTTGAACAGTTTCAGGCAGTTGGAATGCCCATGAAAGCCCAACTTGCGGCATTGACTGAGAAAATGGAAAAACTTGAGGTGAAACTAACGGAACTCGAAATCAATCCGTTCATCAAAGAGCATAAAGAGCAGATTGAACATGCAATCGATCAAGGAACATTGCTGGAGAAGCTTGAGCTGGATATAAGAAAAGCGGAACACGAAAGGCTGTTGGAAGAAAAGAATATTGAAAAGGTGAAGCAGGAATTATTCTTGGATGTTTCTGATGATGAAATAAGAAAACTGGATATCAGTACATTCATGAAGGAAAAGGTGAAAAGGGCCGAGAGGGAAAAGCATCAACTCCAAAATGATAAAAAACAGCTTGACGAGAAATATGGACTGCAAAAGGATAGTCTGGAAACTACAGAATCCCGCTTGAAGGAGATAAAGGCCCAGTTACTGCCAGATGAAAAAAGAATCGAGCTGGAGTCCTTATACAACAAGCAGAATAACATCGAATTTGAAGCGGCACAATCCCTTATCCTTGATGAACAAATACTCGAGCTTGAAAAGCAATTGGCTTTACAGAGGAAGAAGGAAGCGCATAATCGCAAGCGTTCACTTATCATGAATGGCAGTTTAATAGTACTTCTTTGCTTAGGTGCAATCGGAAGTTATTTCAGTCAACAGATTTTGTTGGGGATTATACTTCTAGCCATGGCTGTTCTGTTTGCGGTTTCCAGGCATCTCTTTAAAGGTGATGATACATTGTCTGGATATATCAGGCAATTGGATGATGTGAAAAGGAAAAGGGCTGCAATTGGCAGTGAAACCAATCGAGTGAGTGATGGAGAGTCGATGGGTAGGTTGCTTGAAATGGACCAACGTCTTCAAAGGCGGTTTGAAAGTGAAATGTTTAAATATGAAGAAAGGGAGGAAGCTTTTGAATCGACCATTCAAGAATATGCTGCTTGGGAAGCTAGCAGGGACCGACTGGATAAAGAAGTGAGAAGTATCTTAAGCGGTTGGGGCCTGTCTTATCCCGGAATGGAAATCAATCTTGAATCTGTATTTGAACTTCTTGAGAAATGGAAGGAAGCCGTTGATAGGAAATATGAAGCCATCAAGATGCACAATTTTCTGCATGCAGAATTTGAGGGTAAATCGAAGGCTTTATTTCATTTTGCACACTGCCTTGATCTTGAACCATCCACATGGCGGGAAGCGATTGGCCTATTGAAACGAGAAATGAATAAAGCGGTTGAATTCTCCGTTCAACTAATACAAATGATGCAGGAACGGAGTCATTTGACGAACGAAATCGAGCAGTTGACGATGGAAAAAGGTTATCTTGATTCAGAAATGGAAATGCTTTTTAAGTTAGCGAAGGTCAAGGACGAGGAAGAGTTCAGGCAAGACGCTGCATTGTCCGACAAGAAAATTGCTTTACAAAAACAGCTTGATTTGATCACCATTCAAATTGGGCAATCCAGAATGCTGCCTGAACAAATCCAAACTTACTTAAAACAGGGGATCAACACGTATACATTTGAAAATTTAGAAGAAAAACGTAAGGATTTTGTAAAGGTGAAATCACTTTTATTAGAGAAACAGGCGGATTCGAAGCATAAGATAAAACAGCTTGAAGTTTCAGGGATTTACGATGACTTACTTCATCATTTTTATGAAGAAAAAGCTGCATTTAACGAAGAGGCGAAGGAATGGGCGAAATTGGCAATAGCCAAAAGCTTATTGAATAAAACCTTGGACCGATATAAAAGGGAACGCCTGCCAAAGGTCATCGCTGATGCAGAGCGGCATTTTTCCTTTTTAACGAATGGAAGCTATCATAAAATCATCCTTGATCAGTCGGGAGAAGGCATTTGGGTACAGCGCAGTGATGGTTTGAGTTTCAGGGTTGAAGAGGTCAGCCGCGGGACAGCAGAGCAAATTTATGTTTCCCTAAGGCTCGCACTTGCTGATCATACTTTTGAAAATGATTCATTCCCTCTCATCATTGATGATAGTTTCGTCAATTTTGATGCGGAAAGGACAAAACGGATGCTCAAGTTATTGGAAAAGGTTTCGGAAAAACGGCAAATTATATTTTTTACTTGTCACCGATATATAATGGAGTACTTTGACGAAAACCAAGTTATTCGTCTATACAGCCCCGTATTGCGCGAAGATATGAATGATTTGTTCATCCCGAAATATAATGGGTTATAAACTATAAATAAAGAGAGTGAAGTCATTGAAAATGAATGAGTTTGTAAGCCTCCATGATTCTTCTTTGGAGCTAATAATCGAAAAGGAGTTTCCTGGTGAACGATGTGTTGGGGGAAAATATTCTGCCAAAGGACACAGCATCACTTTATATGAGAGAGATATCAAAATTCAGTGTGAACGCTCCTTAGGCTCGCTTGCAAGGCTTGAGGAATATTCATGGGTGATCCTCACACATGAGTTGGGCCACGCATTGGATCCCGACCTTGCTGTGCTTAGTGAGGAGCTATACACTACAGGAAAATCAGAAATCCTTTATCAAATAGAGGTCAATGCATGGAATATTGCAGAAGGATTAATTCCTTTCGCGTTTCAGGATTTATTTACCTTCATTAGGGATGAATCTCTGGAATATTGTACAAATCGCCTGCGGGTCGGTTAAAAGGCTCTCCATATGGAGGGCTTTTTTGTTTTCCGCTAAATGGAAATTCCGATAGGGTTTGCACCGAGGAGGAGAATGGACTATTGATTAGTTCGGAAGCTGCAGAAAGTGGTAAATGATATGGAAAGTTAATATAATGTGCTTTTTTACATTAATGTTTCCAAAGGAAACTTCATATCTTTAAAGGGGTATTCACTTTAATGAATCGTTTAAGAGGAATGGGACATGGATGGATTTTTTGGTTTATATTTTTTAAAAGATTGACAGTGAGAATCATTTTCATTAAACTAGTATTATTAGACTAAAAGGGGAGTATTTTAATGCGACCAGCTATTAACACACAGTCTTTATCGCTCGGTTATGGTGAAAAATTAATTATAAATGATATGAATATAGAAATACCCAAAGGGGAGATCACCGTATTCATCGGTGCTAATGGATGTGGGAAATCAACACTGCTAAGGTCGGTTGCCCGATTGTTAAAACCTCAATCCGGCTCAGTTTTGCTCGAAGGCAAAGCGATTTCGACCATGTCATCGAAGGATGTAGCAAGAAAGATGGCGATTCTTCCACAATCCCCGGTTGCTCCTGAAGGACTTACAGTCTATCAACTTGTTAAACAAGGAAGGTATCCTTATCAAAGCTGGTTGAAACAGTGGAGTTCCGTAGATGAAGAAAAAGTTCAAAAGGCGATTGAAGCGACGAACCTGACCGATTTAAAGGATCAGGCAGTCGATGAATTATCGGGAGGCCAGAAGCAACGGGCATGGATAGCAATGACGCTGGCTCAGGATACGGACGTCATTTTATTGGATGAACCGACTACATATCTTGATATGACCCATCAAATCGAGATTTTGGACTTATTGTTCGACCTAAATGAGTCTGAGAACCGAACGATCGTGATGGTGCTTCATGATTTGAATTTAGCTTGCCGTTATGCGGATAATCTGGTGGCACTTAAAGATGGGGCGATACATGCTCAAGGCCGTCCAGAGGATATCATCACGCCTGAATTGGTACAGCATGTATTCTGCATGGAATGTCAAATTTCTTTTGATCCGATTTTCGGCAGTCCCATGTGTGTCCCATTTGGTAAAGGCCGCTACGCCCGAAGTCAGGTAAAAGCGCTGGCCCATGCATAACCTAACACCTGCTATTGAAAAAGAGCTGCAGGGATATCGCATTTCCTTTCGAGATGAAGCAAAAGTTTCCAAGACCTTCAATCATGCTGATGAGCTTATTCAGTATGCACAAGCCCGGACTGGAGCTGAAACATCAAGGATAGCCATTTCAATGTGGTTCAGACGCTATGCTTTTTTTGTCACTGCACAATTTTACATGTTCAGCAAACATCGGCTTATCTGGAAAGGCACACTTCAGGAACTTGGAGTTTTGGATGATCCAGAAGATGAACATTGGCTTCCGAGTTTTTTGATGAAAACTTGCAGGTGGAGCAATGTCACGGAAAAAGAAAGCACATCTGCCCTCCATTCCATATTAAGCAGCTTTGGTGCCGATGCCATTCGCTTCTTTTCCGGAACTGCTAAAATATCGAAGCTAGTGCTCTGGGAAAATATTTGGAGTTATACGGTATGGATGTATAGTGAGTTATTGAAGCAGGCAGATATAAAGATGCGGGTTGAAAAGGACATTGAAATAATGCTTGAAGATGAAGTATGGCTGAATATTGAAACGCATTCGCCCTTTAAACGGTTCATTGGGGAAAAAAGTGTTCCTGCGTCCATGAATCCTTATAAACGGGTGACATGCTGTTTATATTACCGAATTGAAGGCCAGGAAAAATGTGCGTATTGTCCGAATAATAACTGTTGAAATAGATTTGATTGGAGAGCCAGGCTTGGGGTCAAGCCTGGTTTTCTTGTGGAGTGATAAGAGACGGTCAGCTTAGGCTTTTTCTTGTCCATTGTCTAACACTTATTAACGAAAACTAAACGCACTAACGAGATTGGTATGTTATAATGTTGATATTTAATTGAACGGAGGCAGTCGCATGGGAAATGGGATCATACACTACGGAATTGGTGAAGTAGTAGATATATATATGTACATTAAAACGAGTACAAAAGCGGTGGCAAGTAATGGAAAGCCATTTTTAACATTGATTTTGTGCGATAAAACCGGGGAGATCGAGGCAAAGTTATGGGATGTTTCCGAGGCTGACGAGAAAACATACAGTGCGGAAGCTACGGTGAAAGTTCAAGGGGAAGTCCAGAATTATCGAGGACGCAGCCAATTGAAAATCCGTAATATCAGAATTACTTCAGACACTGATGGGGTAACAAAAGCCGATTTAATTCAAACGGCCCCTATAAGTCAGGAAGAAATGATGGAAACCATCACTCAATTCATTTTTGAAATGAGGAACCCGAATATCCAAAGGGTGACTAGGCATCTTATAAAAAAATATCAGAATGAATTCCTGACGTTTCCTGCTGCCACCAAGAACCATCATGAGTATATGTCGGGTCTGGCCTATCACGTTGTGTCGATGCTAGGGCTGGCTAAGGCCATTTCAACCCTATATCCTTCCCTCAATAAGGATCTATTGTATGCCGGAGTCATTCTCCATGACCTTGGAAAGGTACATGAGCTATCTGGACCTGTTTCGACTGTTTATACAGTGGAGGGGAACTTGTTGGGGCATATCACCATCATGGTAAATGAAGTCGGCAAAGCTGCAGAGGAATTGGGCATTGAAGCGGAAGAAATCATGATTCTCAAGCACTTGATATTAAGTCACCATGGTAAAGCGGAATGGGGCAGTCCAAAACCGCCAATGGTGAGGGAAGCGGAAGTGCTGCATTATATTGATAATATGGATGCCAAGATAAATATGATGGACCGGGCATTAGAAAAAGTGAAACCGGGTGAATTTACGGAAAGAGTCTTTGCGCTCGATAATCGTTCATTCTATAAACCAACATTTTAATGAAATATGTTTCTTTCTCGATGGAGAAAGAAGCATATTTTTTTTGTTCACGCATATTCTCTAGTAAATGAATAGTAGATTTTTTGGGAGGGAATGGACATGCCAATTTGGATTTGGTTCGTGTTTATTGGAATAATCGTCAGTGCAGTCATGGCAATTTGGACAGCTAGGCAGGAACGCCTGATAGATGATGCATGGATTGAGAAGGAAGGTCAGAAGTACATTGAACGTATGGAAGAAGAGCGTGAGAGGCGTAAAAAGGATATAAATCAGGGAGCATAGCTTGAGTGATGAGAAAAAAGCGACAGGCCTAAGGCCTGTCGCTTTTTTCTATCCAATTATTTTTCAGCCTTGGTTGCGTCACCAGAAGTGATGGCATCTTTCAGATCTTTATCTTTAATCTTCACGTCCGCTTTTTTGACTTCTGAATTCAATATATCCTGAACTTTAGTTTGGTCAATTTGAGCGACTTTCAAATCATATTCAAGATCTTTTTTCATATCTTTGTATGGTTTCTTTTCTTTTGTATCAAGAAGTTGGATGATGTGGTAGCCATAATCGGATTTAATCGGCTTGCTGATTTCATCTTTCTTCATTTTGTAAGCTTGTTCTTCAAATGCAGGAACCATTTCACCTTGTCCGAACCAGCCTAGCTCGCCGCCTTTTTCAGCTGTGCCTGTGTCTGTTGAATATTCTTTTGCAAGTTTAGCGAAGTCTTCGCCTTTGTCCAATTTAGCTTTAACTTCGTTGGCTGTTTTTTGGTCTTTCACAAGAATATGTCTCGCTTTGATTTGTGGTTTATAGTCTTCATAAGCTTTTTTCACATCAGCTTCTTTAACTTTTATATCGGCAACGGCTGCTTTTTCTTGAAGCATGCCGATTTTAAGTGCGCGTTTAAGATCATCTTCGCTCTTATATCCGGAAGAGGCCAGGGCCGTTTCGAAATTTTCACCCATTTGCTCTTTAAGTTCGTCCGTTTTAGCTTTAACTTCTTTATCAGTTACTGTATATTTTTCAGAGAGAACTTTTTCATAAACAAGTTCCTGAAGAACGGTTTCACCATAACGGTCTTTCATTACATTGTAAAATTCCTCTTTAGTTATATCCCCCGCTTTAGTTTCCACGACTGCTTCCTTGTCGCTGTTGCATGCTGTAAGTCCGATCAGCCCTGCAGTAACAGCAATCGATAATGCCCACTTCTTCATAAAAACAACTCCTAGTTTTAAGTTTCTGATTTGCTATTTTTCGTATTTCCACAAAATTAACTATAACATATTCTGGTTACTTTACAAAAAATAATATATTGGTGTATGAATAAGATTTTTTCGAAAATGGGTGAACGCCTATCCACATAATAAACCATTACATATGATAAATCGAGGACAACAAAAGGGGGTAGGAAAATGGGTAATGGATTTAACGGAGGATTCGCTTTGTTAGTGGTGTTATTCATATTATTAATAATTGTAGGATCAGCCTGTTTCTAATCGGCAGCATAATTAATAATGGAAAGAGCCCACTCCTTTTGTCATGGAGTTGAATAGGATATGGTAGCCGCTCAACATAAAGACGAAGCGAATATCAAGCTTAGAAAGGAATGGATTCCTTTTGGCGGATTTTAAGGGTGTGCATGAAATTACAATTACTTAAGAATGGAAAGGAGGAAGATCAATGTCTGGAGGAATAGGTGGAGGCTTTGCTCTAATTGTCGTTCTTTTCATCCTGTTAGTCATCATTGGAGCTTCTTGGTTATAAACTCATAAACAAAAGGCGAAGCTGTTGCTTCGCCCTTTTTCTTTATGTGGATAATGCCCCGGATATCACCAATGTATGTAACAAATGATGGCCATCATTTGTTGCTCATCTCTACGTATACAAAATTTCAATATAGGAGGATAATAACATAATAGTAATTAATACATTAATGGTCCTGAATACTTTAGGCTGCCGGTCTTCAGCAATTTCCTTTTGAATGCATAAAGAGTTTGTCATTCTATTAATATTATAAAGGATCAAAATAGCAAAAATAATAAACCAGAACGAGATCAAAACCTAAAATCCCTCCTTGCAAAACTTCATGTATAAATACGATACCAAATTATAATGAAAAAAGATACATAAAAATCTTATTGGACATCATTATGAATGAATAAGAAATCACTTTTGAATAAGTATATCGTATCCTTCGAGATGTTCCTCGATAAAAGAATGCCTTGGGGAACCAATCAGGTTTTTTATATAAATAAAATCCGATACGCATAATCCGGTGTGCAGGGATAATAAAATAGTGAAATAATGAATGTAATGTGGAAAACTAAGGGCACAACCAATCAATATGACAGACATAATGACGAAAGGCAGCACAAGGGTCAAAAGATAAAGATGCT
This sequence comes from Peribacillus sp. NPDC058002, assembly GCF_042886655.1. Lineage (NCBI taxonomy): Bacteria > Bacillati > Bacillota > Bacilli > Caryophanales > Bacillaceae > Peribacillus > Peribacillus sp. NPDC058002. Next base: position 29,214 of record NZ_JBHVQU010000043.1, read on the forward strand.
TTCGAATCGGAACATGTACATTGACTTTGCATGTAAGCACAAGGTTCCACTTCAAGGACCAAGAAGTTTTTACTTTTTTACATAATAATCGTAAAGGTAAATAGTGTAATAGTTTGTGAACAGGATATAATAAGAGCAATAGGCTAAAAAATACCATTGTTTGATCGCCATACAAAATAACATGAGTTAAAAAGACACTTAATAATGTATAGATCAGAACAAAAGACAACAATATAGTAAAAACTGCAAAAAAGATCAGACGGCAACTGCCATATTGTTTTGCGACGTCAATTGTTTTCCACGAATTCATTTCGAAATCAGCCCTCCAAAGCTGTTTTAATATACTTACATACATTACGATGAATGGATGGAAAAAGCAATGAAATTCTTGGATTAACTTTAAGATAGTGTGTGGGCAAGCTAAGGGCGTTGAAGGCTAGGTTTTGAACCAGGGATCTGACGGATTCCTGAGTATGAAAAATCAATAATTGGGTCATATGCCTTCTTATGATAAATTGAATGATCGATTGGGGATAAGTGATGTATGAAAAATATAAATGAAGAAATAGAAATACTCCGTTTTCATCAACGGCTTTTATTAAACCTGATACGCAATCCGGAGGCCAAGTTGGACTATCTATTTGTGGAAAAAAATTTCACCATGAAGGAAGCGGAAGAATTATTGGAAACATGTGATACCTTGAGCAAACGCTATGAAATAGAAAAAGCGGAAGGGTATATGAACTTTCGACCGCTTTTTAATCAATTTGAAAGAAATGTCAATTCAAAAATAACCATAAAGGAATGCGTTGATGCATGCCTCTCACAAGGTTTATATGTATCATTCATGAGGGAAATGGATAGAGTATGAGATTAAACTGGCTCAGTTTCTTTCTCTATCTTTTTTTTTGTGATTTTACCCTCCACGTCAGTAAACTCCTGATCAATATTATCGAAGGACCGTTCAAAGATTTGCATGAAATCTTCACCGTAGATATTACGGATAATGGCCATCATTTCAATCATATCGGGAAACTTGCCATAAAGTTCACGCAGTGGAAGTGCACCTGAGAAAGCAGAGTTCTTGCTTGGGTCGTATGTCTCCATTAAATCAAGAAGGATTTTTTCACCTTCTGCTGTGATCTCTATATACGTATTCCTTTTGTCATTTTCTTTTTTGGAAAATGTTAAGTATCCGCGTTCCTCTAATTTTTTTGAAAAGTTAAATGCCGTAGAAACATGCATGACCCCAAATTTTGCAACATCAGAAATGGAAGAGCCATTAAGATGGTAGGCAATCCAAAGAATATGATGCTCATTGATATTTAAATCATAGGGCTTGATCCATTGCTGCCAATCTTTTTGATTCGTTTTCCTTAAGGATTTGCTTATTTGTGC
>NZ_JBHVQU010000044.1:0-29271 GCF_042886655.1 Peribacillus sp. NPDC058002
TAATAATTAACTTAAATTAGTAACACGTTTTTTTTTTATTACAAAACTTACACTTCATCCAAATCAAGGGACTGGATTCGTTTTGCGTCCAATAATGCAGCTGCTATACTCAGAACACCAGAACCAGTTCCTACATCAACGACTAAATCCCCAGGCTGCACTGTACGCTCCAGCGCTTGGATGCACATGACCGTCGTCGGGTGTGTACCCGTTCCGAAGGCCATGCCTGGATCAAGTTCAATGATCAATTCGTCACTGCTTACTGGAGTGTAGTCTTCCCATGTTGGCACGATGGTAAAACGTTCGGATATCTTGACAGGGTTATAATATTTTTTCCAAGCCGTCGCCCACTCTTCTTCATTCACTTCACTAATTGAAACAACATTCTTCCCAAGGTCTATATCAAAAAGAAGGAGATTATTGATTGATTCCTTAATGGCATCAATGGTATCGCCAAGGAAGCTGTTAACAGGCAGATAAGCCTTAATGACAACACCTTCATTCGGATAATCATCTGGGTTTAAGTGGTAGATTTCGCCAAAAACATTTTCTCGTTCCTTGACTAATTCTAGAGGATCCTCAATGACAACACCACTCGCACCTGCCTCATGAAGAATATTCGAAACAGGTTCAACCGCTTCATTCGTTGTTTGGATTGCAAATTCAGACCACTTCATAATCTACCAACTCCCAATTTGTTCTTTTACTTTTATTCACCTATCTTTAAAAGCACGCTTTACCTTTGAGAAAAATCCATCATCTTGTTCATCTACACCTTGTCCGCTGATATCACTGAACTCACGAAGCAGGTCCTTTTGTTTTTCCGTTAATTTCTTAGGCGTGACCACTAATACGACCACATGCTGATCTCCTTGGCCATATCCTCTGACATTCGGAACCCCTTTGCCTTTTAAACGGAAACGAGTGCTTGTTTGTGTACCTGCTGGAATCTTCAGCTTCACTTTTCCATGAAGTGTCGGAACTTCTATTTCATCCCCTAATGCTGCCTGGGCAAAAGTAACCGGCATTTCGCAATAAATATCATCGCCATCTCGCTCAAAGAATTCATGGCTGCGCACATGGAAGACTACATATAGGTCTCCTGCCGGACCGCCATTGATTCCTGGCTCTCCTTGGCCGGTTACACGCAACTGCTGGCCATCATCAATGCCTGCTGGCACCTTGACTTGGATCTTTTTACGTTTTTGGACTTTTCCGTCTCCGCCGCATGTTGAACATTTATGCGGAATGATTTTTCCTGTTCCTTGACAATGGTGACATGCTCTCCGGTTCACAATCCTTCCGAACGCTGTGTTTTGTTCAACATTCAATTGACCGGTTCCATGGCAATGTGAACAGTTTTCCACTTTTGTACCTGGTTTGGCACCGGATCCTTTACAAGTATCACAATTCTCTTCACGCGGAATTTCGATTTCAGTATCTTTTCCGAATGCAGCCTCTTCAAAAGAGAGCGTCATCGTATATTGTAAATCCGCCCCTTGACGCGGTGCATTAGGATCTCTCCTGCGTCCGCCGCCGCCAAAAAAACTACTGAAAATATCTTCAAAACCGCCGAAACCGCCAAAGTCCTGACCGCCAAAGCCTTGATTTGGATCTGTGTGTCCGAATTGGTCATAATGGGCCTTTTTCTGTTCGTCACTCAATACTTCGTAAGCTTCTTTGATTTCCTTGAATTTATCCGCAGCATCGTCCGCTTTATTAATATCAGGGTGATATTGTTTGGAGAGCTTTCGATACGCTTTTTTGATTTCATCCTTCGAAGCACTCTTCGAAAGGCCTAACACCTCATAATAATCGCGTTTACTCATATCTAAAATCCACTCCCGATTCGATTCACATAAAGGTAATATTATCACTGAACGAAGATAATAATCAACTAGAAAAGTGCAAACGGCTTTAACACATTTTTGCAAATGGTATAGCCAGTGCCAATTTGCACACATTTCCCTCTAAAATCCAACGATTCCCCACCAGTGATTGTAACACTTCCAGAATTCCATTCACTGTAAAAAAAGCCAAAGTCAAGATAACCTGACTTTGACTTTTTTTACAATGGCAGGCAGAAATACTGCCCAATATATCAGTGTCCCGATTGGGCCACTTTTTATTTTTTCTCTTCTTCGTTAACTTCCGTGTATTCAGCATCAACCACATTATCGTCTTTAGCAGACTCGCCAGCACCGGCTTCGCCAGCTTGCTGAGCTTTTGCCGCTTCTTCATAAAGCTTCATTGTCAAAGCTTGAACGATTTCGTTAAGCGCATCCTTTTTCACGCGGATTTCTTCAAGCTCATTTTTCTCGATTGCAGCTTTCAGTTCATCCTTCGCTTCATTCGCTTTTGTTACTTCCGCTTCGTCCACTTTACCTTCTAGATCTTTAAGCGTTTTTTCCGTTTGGAAAACTAATTGATCGGCTTCGTTACGAAGTTCGACTTCTTCTTTACGTTGTTTGTCGCTATCGGCATTTTCTTCCGCTTCACGTACCATGCGTTCGATCTCTTCATCAGAAAGTCCTGAAGATGATTTGATGGTGATCGCTTGTTCTTTGTTTGTGCCAAGATCTTTCGCACGAACGTTCACGATACCGTTTTTATCGATATCGAATGTCACTTCAACTTGTGGAATTCCACGAGGTGCCGGTGGAATGTCACTCAATTGGAAACGACCAAGAGTTTTGTTATCCGCTGACATTGGACGCTCACCTTGAAGGACATGGATATCAACTGCCGTTTGATTATCAGCGGCTGTCGAGAATACTTGTGATTTACTTGTCGGAATCGTAGTATTACGGTCAATCAGTTTCGTGAATACTCCGCCCATCGTTTCAATTCCAAGTGAAAGTGGTGTCACATCAAGAAGGACAACGTCTTTAACATCCCCTGTCAATACGCCACCTTGAATTGCAGCACCCATAGCCACTACTTCATCAGGGTTTACACCTTTGCTTGGTTCTTGACCGATTTCCTTTTTGATCGCTTCAACAACCGCAGGAATACGTGTAGATCCACCAACAAGGATTACTTTGTCGATTTCAGATGCTGAAAGACCAGCATCTTTCAATGCTTGACGAGTTGGTCCCATAGTGCGTTCCACAAGACCTGCAGAAAGCTCATCGAACTTAGCTCTAGTCATCGATACATCCAAGTGAAGCGGGCCAGCTTCTCCAGCAGTGATGAACGGTAAAGAAATTTGAGTTGATGTTACGCCGGAAAGATCTTTTTTCGCTTTTTCAGCAGCATCTTTCAAACGTTGAACCGCCATTTTATCTTTTGAAAGATCAATTCCGTTTTCTTTCTTGAATGCTTCAACTAAGTAATCGATGATGACTTGGTCGAAATCATCCCCACCTAGACGGTTGTCACCAGCTGTGGACTTAACTTCGAAAACGCCGTCCCCAAGTTCCATGATCGATACGTCAAATGTACCGCCGCCAAGGTCGAATACAAGGATCGTTTGATCTTCTTCCGTTTTATCCAAACCGTATGCAAGTGCTGCAGCTGTCGGTTCGTTGATGATACGTTCCACTTCAAGTCCGGCAATTTGACCAGCATCCTTAGTTGCTTGACGTTCTGCATCATTGAAGTAAGCAGGTACTGTGATAACAGCTTTAGTAACTTTTTCACCAAGATACTCTTCAGCATATGATTTCAAGTATTGAAGAATGATTGCAGAAACTTCTTGAGGTGAGTATTCTTTTCCTTCAATGACTTCTTTATGGTCGGTACCCATATGGCGTTTAATGGAAATGATCGTGTTAGGGTTTGTAATCGCTTGGCGTTTCGCCACTTCCCCTACTTGCCTTTCTCCATTTTTGAATGCCACTACGGATGGAGTTGTACGGTTTCCTTCTGGATTCGGGATTACTTTTGGTTCCCCGCCTTCAAGTACAGATACACAAGAGTTTGTTGTACCTAAGTCAATACCAATAATCTTGCTCATAGTTTCACTACCTCCCAATTATTTATATGTAAAAATCCTATTCGTTCACTTTTACCATTGCAGGTCGAATCACACGGTCTTTAAGGATGTATCCTTTTTGGAATTCCTCGACGACGATGTTCGAACCGAAATTTTCATCTTGAACTTGCATGACCGCTTGATGCAAACGCGGATCGAACTCTTCGCCAACTGAACTGATCGGTTCGATGCCTTCTTTATTCAATGCATCAATGATCGCTTTATAGACCATTTCCATGCCGGATAGCAAGGATTTTGTCTGTTCATTATCCGCTTCGATTTTTGTAGCTCTTTCAAAATTATCAAGAGCCTCCACCAAATCACTAGCAATACTTTGAACTCTATATTTTTGGGCCGCCTCCATATCAAGCTTGGCACGGCGTCTTGAATTATCAAAATCGGCCTGCAGACGAAGGTAACGGTTATCCATTTCTTCGATTTTCGCCTCAAGTTCGGCAATCTTTTCATGAGCCAATTGAAGTTCATCTTTTTCAACCGGAGTTTCCTCATGGTTTTCTTCCGCCGGAATTTCTTCTTCAGCGAAAACTGCTTCTGCAGTGCTTTCCTCGATTGTTTCATTTTCCAATGTTTGTTCTTCGTTTTTATTTTCTGTCACAATCTCACCTCCCTAAAAGGGTTATACAATTTATGCTAAAGTAATATGCCAGGCCGCGGAATATACTCCTCCGCCACCTTAACAATATTACCTTTGCTACTATTTTTGATACAGTTTTGTCATCAAGGCCGTTAAATCTTTCGAGAAAAACGAAAGCAAACTGATCACTCTCGAGTATTCCATTCTCGTTGGACCCAATATGGCCAATGTGCCAACTTGCTCCTGCCCGATTGAGTAGGTTGCCGTAATCAAACTGCAGTCATCGAGCACTGTGTTTTGATTTTCACGGCCGATCTTTACGTGGATGCCCGATGGATTTTGAGTAATAAGTTCATAAAATCCCTGTTCCTGCTCAATCATCGATAAAAGCGTGCTTACTTTAGCAATATCATGGAACTCCGGCTGCCTCAGCATATTCGTTTTCCCGCCGAAAAATATTTTTTCGGGCTTTGTGTCCGTCAGGGTCTCCGCAAGGATCGAGACCATCGATCCATAGTTATGAATGTGGCGGCTCAATAGAACTGCAACTTCCTTATAGATCTTATCCTTTAAATCAACTAACGGAACATCGACCAAGCGGGAATTCAATATGTTCACCATCTTTTCAATTTCGTTTATATCTAAAGAAGGCGGTAAGGAAATCATTCGATTTTCCACATGACCTGTATCCGTAATAATGATGGCTATTGCCGTTTCAGGACTTAAAGGAATGATCTGGATTTTTTTCAGCTTATGCTCATTCACTTTTGGCCCGAGTACAATCGCCGTATAATTCGTCAGTTCCGAAAGTATTTTCGCCGACTTCTGAACGATCTTTTCCAATTCATAAATTCGTTCTACAAAGACGGATTTTAATATCTTCACTTCATTCTTTTTCGGAGCTTGAGGAGAAAGTAAATGATCCACATAATATCTATACCCTTTTTCAGAAGGAATCCTACCGGAAGAAGTATGGGTTTTTTCTAAAAATCCCATTTCTTCAAGATCAGACATTTCGTTGCGAATTGTGGCAGAGCTGAACGTAATTTCATCTTTCTTCGACAAGCTTCGCGACCCGACTGGCTGGGCAGAATGGATGAAATCCTCGATTATCACTTGTAGAATCAATAATTGACGATCAGTTAGCATGTAAGATCACCTCTGTTAGCACTCTGTCTTATCGAGTGCTAATATACTAATAAATTATCAAATGAAGCTTATGATGTCAACAATGAAAACCGCTAATTCACCGTTAAAATTACATAGATTTCCTTCAGTCGGAATCAATAACGCCTAAAAATGATTGGAACACTTCATTTCCCAGCAGTTTGCCGTGCTCAGTCAAGCGCACAAACCCGTCTTCCACCTTAAGCAGACCCTTTACCGACCCTTCTTCGAGCGGTTTCCTGAAAATCTCCGTCATTTCAACAAAAAATTTATTCTTAAAGATTTCCAATGAAACTCCTTCCGTTTTCCTGAGCCCCAAAAACATCTCCTCTTCCATCCGTTCATGAAGCGGTACCGGGTGTTCTTCCAGCACAGGCAGCTCGTTCGCCTGCAATGGCGTGATATATTTCTTCACAGGCCCATGATTGGCCACCCTATTACCTCCAGTATAGCCATGTGCACCTGCACCAATCCCATAATACTCCGCATTATTCCAATATGTCAGGTTGTGCCTGCTTTCAAACCCAGCTCGGGCAAAATTACTGATTTCATATTGATGCAGACCATGCTTCTCCATCTCTTCCATCAGCCTCTCATACATCGAAGCCTCGAGCTCCTGCGGCGGCAGGTTTAATTTGCCCCTTCGCATCTGGTTATAAAAAACCGTCTTCGGCTCAACGATCAATGAGTAGCTGGAATAGTGCGGCAATTGAAGGGCAATCGCTTTATCCAGCGTATCCTTGAAATCTTCCATCGTTTGGCCCGGCAATCCATAAATCAAGTCGATGCTTATATTCGTAAAGCCAACCTCTTGGGCCAAATGAATCGTTTCATATACTTCAGAGGCCCGGTGGGTCCGGCCAATTCGTTTTAATAATTCATCATTGAAGCTTTGCACTCCAAAGCTAAGCCTATTGACCCCCGAATCATATAGTATCTCGAGTTTTTCCCTCGAAAGATCCCCTGGATTGGCTTCGAATGTATATTCAGCCTTTTCAGGATCAAAGGGCAGGGTTTCATTGATTGCTTCACATAAGAATGCAAGCTGCTTTTCATCTAGAGAGGTCGGTGTCCCTCCACCGACGAAAACCGTCTCCAAGCCTGCAGTCGGGTATTTGGAAAGCTGCATCACCATTTCCCTTTTCATCATCTGTAAATATTCGTCGACCGGCTGTCCCTGCAAAAATACTTTATTGAAATCACAATAATGACAAATATGTTCACAAAATGGTATATGGAGGTAGGCGCTTTTGATCATTGTGTTCACAACCTTTTAATCGAATGAGTCGATAGAAAAAGAGGCTAGATCTCCTCTACCCTCTTTTTTCTAACTATCGTTTATTTTATTTATTTTTTTGGTGTCGTATCATCCATTTTCAAAACAGCCATGAAAGCTTCTTGCGGAACTTCAACTGAACCTACTTGTTTCATCCGCTTTTTACCTTCTTTCTGTTTTTCGAGCAACTTACGTTTACGGGAAATATCGCCGCCGTAACATTTAGCCAATACGTTTTTGCGCATTGCACTAATCGAAGAACGGGCAATGATTTTTTGCCCGATTGCCGCTTGGATCGGCACTTCAAATTGTTGTCTTGGAATTAGCTTCTTCAATTTTTCAACAATGACCTTCCCGCGTTCATAAGCAAAGTCCTTATGAACAATGAAACTTAAAGCATCGACAGTTTCAGAATTCAATAAGATATCCATCTTCACTAGCTTGGACGGTTTGTAGCCGATCAACTCATAATCGAATGAAGCATAGCCTCTTGTATTGGATTTCAATTGATCGAAGAAATCATACACGATTTCCGATAATGGAATTTCGTAATGAATGCTCACACGAGTCTCATCGATATATTCCATATCAATGAAGTTACCGCGTTTATTTTGACAGATTTCCATGATCGTCCCAACAAACTCCGTCGGTGCCATCATCGTTGCTTTGACATATGGCTCCTCGACCCGTTCGATCTTTTGAGCATCAGGCATATTAGATGGGTTATCCACTTTCAGGACCGTTCCGTCTGTTTGGACCACATCATAAATAACACTAGGTGCAGTGGTGATCAGATCGATTTTGAATTCACGCTCAATCCGTTCCTGGATAATTTCCATATGAAGGAGTCCAAGGAATCCGCAACGGAAACCGAAGCCCAATGCTTGCGATGATTCCGCTTCGAACTGAAGCGCTGAATCGTTCAATTCCAATTTTTCCAATGCATCCCGTAAATCATTGAATTTCGATGCGTCAATCGGGTATAAACCGCAATATACCATCGGATTCATCTTCCTGTAACCCGGCAATGGTTCTGTCGCGCCATTCACGGCACTTGTAATCGTATCACCGACAGTTGTATCACCAACGTTTTTAATGGATGCCGTAAGGAAACCTACATCACCGACGTTCAGTTCATCCAACAGCTGGGTCTTAGGGTTGAAGACACCCAATTCGGTAACATCGAATTCTTTGCCAGTGGACATCATTTTGATTTTGTCGCCCACTTTAACGGAACCCTCGACAACACGGATATAGGCAACTACACCGCGGTACGCATCAAACAGCGAATCGAAAATAAGCGCCTTGAAAGGAGCATCGGGATCACCTTGTGGAGCTGGAACCAATTCAACGACCTGTTCCAAAATCTCCTCGATTCCGATTCCGGCTTTAGCCGAAGCCAAGACTGCATCGGAAGCATCCAATCCGATCACTTCCTCGATTTCTCCACGCACCCGTTCCGGATCTGCACTCGGCAAATCAATTTTATTGATGACCGGAATGATTTCAAGGTTGTTATCCAAAGCTAAATACACGTTTGCAAGCGTTTGGGCCTCAATACCTTGTGCCGCATCGACAACAAGGACAGCGCCTTCACACGCTGCAAGGCTTCGTGACACTTCATACGTAAAATCGACATGTCCCGGTGTATCAATAAGATGGAAGATATATTCTTCTCCATCTTTCGCGTTATATTTCAATTGAATCGCATTCAATTTAATCGTAATTCCGCGCTCACGCTCTAAATCCATGGAATCCAACAACTGACTCTTCATTTCACGCTGAGTCATGGCGTTCGTTTTTTCAATGATACGATCCGCCAATGTAGATTTACCATGATCAATATGAGCGATGATGGAAAAGTTACGAATTTTTGATTGTCTTTTTAATTTTTCTTCTCTATTCATGACGTTCACTCCCACTAGTCGACACAATACACTATTTTTTATTATATCAATAGAAAATGCAAGATTCAACAGAATAGTTACAAAAGAAGCATCATTGCAGGGCAATGGATAAAAAAAGGCTGCATTCCGAATTCGGATGCAGCTTTTGGCAGGGCACACTCAACTTGTTTCATACCTAAATCATATCAATCAGGGCTTGAAAAGCACCTGATATGGACTCTCCCAGCGTTTTGCCGATCGATGAAAAAAAGTTGAAGGCTTTCATTTCTTCAAGTTTTTCTTTTTTCGTCTCCAAATCATGACTTGTTACTTTTTCGCCAAGGATATCCGCTTCCATCTCCCCTTGGTCCGATTGGTTAATCATGAATGCACTATTCAAAGAGGGATCTTCGTACCCCTTCATTTTTTTCATCCCGTCGTTTGCTTGCTGCATCCCAATCAGAACACCTAAAAATAATACGAGCACGATCCCTGTACATTTCAACCAAAATCGAACCATGATAAGAGAACTCCTTTCAAATCACTTCGCTTCCGAATCCCCGGTCGGGTTATCCACTGCTTTGGCATCCCAGTAAAACTCACTGAAAACATCGCTAAAGGCATCTACGGTCAAGTACATTTCCTCGAAAGTATTATCAACACCGCCAATTTCAATGAGCATGGAATTGCCTGATAAATCCTGATTGTATACTCCATTCTGCCCCGCTCCGCCTTGTTTCATAACCCCGCGTGAAATACCTGGGTATTTTTTCTCCAAAGCTTTATGAAGCTTATTGGCAAGCGCGGCATTTTTTTCGAAGTTCGGGTTATTGCCCCCAATCACGAAAGCAATCTTGGCATAATCTTTACCGTTAATGTTAATGGTCGTATGTTTTTTTCGTTTCGAATCACGGTGGATATCAATCATATATTCTAGATTTTTGTTAGTGGCCAATGCCGTCTGAACAGACTTTCGGGATTCTTGATAGGATTTGGCATAATTTAATCCTTTATTATTCAGATTTCCCATGATATCCGTTTTATCGAGCGAGGAACCGATCCCCTTATCAGCCAGATCTTCAACCATCCGTTCACCGAGTTTCGTAATATTGATTTTAGAATGGTAGGCCAGGTCCGGATTTGTCACGCCTTTTAAATATGGAAGATATGACTCCCGATTATGACTATGGTAAATCTCGACCACTTTCCGTCCATTGGTCGTTTGTTTCGGCTGATTGGCCGCTCCTTTTTCCGGTTCTTCAATCTCATCCAGGTTTTGCAGGGATGCATCCCTTTCTTCATTCAGGACGTCTACTGGCGGCGAAGATTCATATGGCATATTCGTATAGTTCGTTCCTTCCCCAGCAACGAGGATTTCATTATCAAAAATCGAAAAGCCAGGCAGTTCCCTTCCAAGTAAACTTCGCGGGTCCTCGAGTGAAATGTTTGTCGAGACTTTTATCAATTGATTCGTGATCACTGATTCCTGCTTACCTTCCGGCAGGGCATTAAAAAGATAATGGTTTTCATTGGCCAGCATCGAGAACAGCATTTTTCCCGAGAATTGGTTGGCTACAGTATGTACGGAATTAGAAGATATCCGATACTCCGGTCTTAGGGAAGTCATGACCCCACTGACTGAAAAAACAAAAAGAAGCAAGGCGAGAATACCTAGAAAAGTTTTTATTATTGTTGATCCGTGAACGGCTGTTATGATTCCTGGGGAATTTCTTCTTTTCATCCTTCCACCCTCTCTATAGCTTGTCTATTAATACCTATGACTTTGCTAGAAAGGGTAGAACACCATTTTTGGGCACTGAAAATGATTTAACGGGTGTAGTAGCCGGCATTATCCTGATTTATTGAATGATGCAAGGCTGCATTTAAACCATTGGCTATCAAATTGGCCATATCCTCAATGAAAACATCGACTTCTTTCGGTGTAACCATTAAATTTTGACCAAGAGGTGACAGCACTTCATAAATCAATTTCCGTTTCTCTTCATCAGGGAGGACACCTATCATTCCCAAGAAGGTTTGGCGCTCCTTTTCACCTGGCATATCCTCTTCCGTCAACTTCGTGCGCTTCCCGAAACTGAATCCAGCGGGTGCCAACGATCGTGATGGTCTGTCCCCTTCATTCAGTTCCTTGCCAAAGTGCTTCAAAATATAATCTATCGTATCGCTGGCAATTGATACGGCATCCACGACGGTAGGTATTCCAATTGCTATAACAGGAACTCCCAGTGTATCCTGGCTCAATTCCTTTCGTTTATTTCCAACACCAGACCCTGGATGGATGCCTGTATCCGTAATTTGGATCGTGGAATTCACCCGTTCGATCGAACGGGCAGCCAATGCGTCAACGACGATCAGGAAATCAGGTTTACTTTTTTCGATGACTCCTTTAATGATGTCACTCGTCTCGATTCCCGTAATCCCCATCACACCGGGGGAAATCGCACTGACCGGCCGATAGCCTTCCTTGACGGACTCCGGCTGCAATTCGAACAAATGCCTAGTGACTACAAGGTTCTCAACGACTGCTGGTCCCAGAGCATCGGGAGTAACATTCCAATTACCAAGACCGACAACCAAACAGCTGCTTTCTTTGGTGATCTTATTTCGTTTCAAGAAGTAAGCCAGTTCGTTGGCGAACACCTTTTCCACCCGTTGCTGCGTTTCCGTATCCTGCTGGCGGATGCCCTGCACTTCGATGGTCAAATAACTGCCCTGTTTCTTACCGATTTCCTTTTCCCCCTCAGCCGTGACCTCGACCAAGGATACCTTCAGATCATCCACTTCTTTTTCCTTGATAATGACCCCTTCGATACGAGATACATCAACTTCCTCTACAACACCTTTATGTTCAAGGGCAATTTCCTTTGCTTCTATCGCCAAATCTGTACGAATTCCGTATTCACTAAGGTCCAAATTATTTTCCATAACGGCCTCCTGATGTTTGAATTGTATCGAATCTAGTATTTTCAATAGTCTCTCTTAAACATTCTGTCATTTTTGCTTTTTTATTATTCATTTTTTTGGTACAATGAGTGATGACGAGATGAATTTATTCCCGAAATTATAATTCCTTTTCGATTCTCAATCTGAAGTATTGCATATTTATGAGCAGTCTGATAGAATATCACTTGTGCTATTTGATATGGATTTGAAAAGTCGAGTTCATATAATCTCGATTTCTTTGTAGGAGGTGAACGGAATGCCAAACATTAAATCTGCTATTAAACGTGTGAAAATTAACGACAAAAAACGCGTTCATAACATTACTGTTAGATCAACTATGCGTACTACAGTGAAAAACGCTGAAGTTGCATTAGCTGGTGAAAACGTTGAAGCTGCTAAAGAAGCTCTTTTAACAGCTGCTGTGAAATTAGACAAAGCTGCATCTAAAGGATTAATCCATAAAAATGCGGCAGCCCGTAAAAAATCTCGTTTAGCGAAAAGACTTAACGCTCTTAACGCATAATGACAAAAAATAAACGATCCAATCGGATCGTTTTTTTTGTGCCGTTTTTTGCATAAAAAAGGTGACAGGATATCTGTCACCTTTTTTATCATCTAATTTTTAAAAGCAGCAGCTCAAGCGTGATTGCCTTATCCGCTTGGCCGGTCTTCATTTTATAATCCGCTTCCGCTAAGTCGTTCATGATGCTCAACAGCTCGCGTTCCTGGAATTTCCCCGTCTTTTCAAGTGCCAGCTTTACCCGGTAAGGGTGCACCTTCAGTTGCCCCGCAATTTTTTGCTGGCTATAACCCTGACGGGAAAGCTCCTTCACTTGATACATGAGCCTGACCTGGCCTGCAATGACACTCAAGATCTTGATGGGTTCTTCATTCTGCCTGAGAAGATCGTGCAGTATCGTCATGGCACTCTCCATCTTTCGCTGTAACACATGATCAACAAGCGTGAAGATATTCTGTTCAAGGGATTTAGCGACCAGCTTTTCCACTATCCCGACCGTTATATGTTTATCAGCTTCTGCATAAAGCACCATTTTATCCAGTTCATTCGTCAGCATCATCAGATTCGTTCCTGCAAGTTCAAGTAAAAGCTCTATAGCCTGCTCATCTATTTGGACTGAAGAAGTTTCGACCCTCTCCTTCACCCACCCCTTTAATTCATGATCACCAAGCTTCTTCGCTTCAACGAGAACCGCCTTACGCTTAAGTTCCTTGGTGATTTTTTTCCGTTCATCCAGTTTCTCATAAGGTGCTGTCAATACGACAATAGAATAAGGGACCGGATCAGCCAAATACGCTTCCAGTCTTTTTACATTATGTTCAACTCTTGACTTCGTTTTTTCAGCTGTCAAAAAAAATGGGTTTTGCATGAAAACAAGGCGCCTTTCCCCGATAAACGGGAGGGTTTCGACATCTTCAAGCGCAGTTTCAACAGGCGTCTCTTCTAAATCAAATTGAGCAAAGTTAAAATCCATCTCATCTTCGTGAAGGACATTCTCGATCAATAGCTGCTTCGTTTCATTAATTAGATAGGCTTCTGTTCCATATAACAAGTATACTGGAGCGAATTGCCCTTTTTTTATATTTTTCCAAACGTCTAATACCAATAGAATCCGCCTCTTTACTATGTATTCTTCCCTAATGGTATAGGTGGATGGACCATTTGACAAGCTATAAAGGGAACTAACCCTTAAAAAGGGCTAGTTCCGGATCTATATGAACACTTACAAGAAAGGCCCGGGTAATCTTCCTTGTAAGCGGGTAGAGTATTCATGTAGAACAAAAAATGAGCTTTTCTCTTTCGCTTGCTTTGTTTGTACTTATATTTTGACCTCAAAAATCCAAACTATTTGTGTCAACTCTTGTCAGTAAAGGAAATGAGGAATGAAGCCTGTAGATTTTTTTTTGGTAATGTTTTATACTATTAGCAGAAATAGGAGGGGTAAATAATGAACGAATTCGAAAAGAATGTTCAGTCAAAAACAGATGACGTCGCTGATTCCGCTATAGGATTCATCGGTTCTTTTGTATTTTTCGCTGCCATGTTCACCATAGCTGTCGTCATTAAAGCTGTCGGATCCTGATTTCTTTAACTACATGCACTTATTTTTCCTGATGGAGGCTGCCGCTGCAGTCTCTTTCTTTTTGATTTTCTACATACTATGGGAGTATCTTCCGAAAGGTTCCACTGCTTTTGTAATACTTGTAAATAATAGAACCATCCTCGTCCGTCCTGAACACCTTTATGCCACTTTTCTCAAGATTCGCAATTACGTCTCCATGAGGGTGACCGTAGCGATTATCCTTTCCAACTGAAATAAGTGCCGCTTTCGCCTGTATCTGTTCAAGGAATGCCGCGGAAGAAGAAGTTTTACTGCCATGGTGTCCAACCTTCAAGATATCGGCCTGCAACTGCGGAAATGTGCTCAATAATTCCCTTTCCCCTTCTTCTCCCATATCACCGGTTAATAACCAAGACAATCCCCCAAGCTCCGTGAATAGAACTATGGATGAATCATTCTTATTTTCCTCTTTCTTATATGGACCGAGAACAGCAAACGGCGCTCCTCCAGCAAACCAATTATCCCCCCTTCTCAGTACAGTCATTTTCATTTTTTTATCTCTAGCCACCGACACAAAATCCATATCCCTATATTGCTCTTCACTCCAGCCTCCAATGATGATCTCCCCAACATTAAAATTCTCAATCAATTCTTTTGCACTTCCCATATGATCTGCATCCGGATGGGTTAAAATGAGTTTGTCCAATTGGTGGATTCCCTTACTTTTCAATAATGGAATGATGATATCATCCGCGGTGTTGAACTTCTTTCGCTTTTTTGCCCACGTGTCGATTGGAAATGTAATTTGCCCACCCGTATCGATCAAATAATTGCCGCGATTGAACGGCAGGATAATTAAATTGGAGTCACCTTGTCCAACGTCGATGATCTGCACTTCACCAAAAGGAGAGAACCTTTGTAAATTATATTGAAAAAACAAAAGGACAATCATTATTCCGCACCAGATTTTACTTTTTTCAAAAGATATATCCCAAGTCAGGTATAACCCTAAAAGGGAAATAACAAGTAATACCATCATGATGAAAGGTGGTTTTCCAAACGGAATGGAAGCCAGCGGCAAATCCGATGCTGCATCCGCGGCTTTATTGCATAGTACGAATGTGAAATTCAATAATGATATGAGGGGTTGCCCCAAGGGAGGCAGCAATAAATGAATAAGGAGGGAAATCAGCGAAAGCGGCAGCAATATGATGGAATAAAGCGGAACATACAATACGTTTAGAAACACGCCAAGAAAGGATACTTCAAAAAAGTGGAAAAGCAAAATCGGAAGGGCCGCCAATTGGCAGATGGAACTGATGATGAATAGCTGCGTTGTTTTCTTAGGATATTGTAAGAAAATGCTTGAAGACATGATAATGGAGAAAGTGACTGCGAATGAAAGCTGAAAACCTATATCATAGATCATGTTAGGCTGAAAAAACAATAATGCCATATAAGTCAATCCGATTGCGGCACCCGCAGAGAGTCGCTTCTTGAATAACAGGAGCAGAAAGAAAAGCATAGCCATTAAACAGGACCTCACCACAGATGGACTTGCACCTGATAGTAACATGTAAACCGGAAGGAAGATTAAGATGGCCACCATCATTCTTTCCCGTGTAATCCCAACCCTGATGCCGAAGTAAAATAACATCCCCGTTAAAAAACTGACATGGAGACCGGAAATCGCAAGTAAGTGAACTAGCCCCAACCGCTGGTAATTAGTAAGGTCGCCTTCATCTATATATGTCTGGTCGCCGAATATGAGAGCTGTGACAAAACCGCTTGATTCTTCTGGAAATCGTTCCATAATATACGTAATTCCCTTCAGGCGCAAATTACGAATCGAAACCGGAATCGAATTTTCAGCCTTTTTGCATTCTTCAAAGGAAATGGAATCTGCTTTGAATATCCAATGGATGCCTTGGCGAAAAAGATAACGTTGGTAATCGAAACTGTTTTCATTCCTGTTTTTGTCGGGAATTTGCAATGTCCCTCGAGCCGGACATGATAAACCGATGCGCAGAAACCGACTCAGCTTTTCCTGTTCCAATTCGGTTGTGATTTTATAACGAAGCACTAGCCGTTCACCTTTCTCACCGCGCACGAATCCTTTTAACGAATTTCCATCTATATTCGGTTGGTCGGTAAATGTGATGATAAATCGGCTTTCCGTACCATGATAGGCTGTTTTGTTTCGGTGATCGGAGAAGGAGGCAGCCCCTAAAAGTATCCCCATGATCACCAAATGATAACTTAGGGCCTTCACGCTTAACCCCACCGAAAAATAAAGGAAACAGAGAAAAATAAAGATAATGATCAGCAGCCTTACATTTAAAAAAGAATGGGCCGTAACACCAAATGTAGCCGAAACGGCTAGTAAGATAAGATGTCTAGCCATGCCTGCCCCCCGTCCTTTTTAATTTTCAAATATTTGATTGGCCCGCTTTTCCAACTCCATTAAATCTTCTTTTGTCAGGTCTGTTCGTTCAAGCTGAGCCAGCAATGAAAATACAAAGTCCTTTTTTTGTTTTCCATTAACATCGATGGCCCCTTTTGCTTCAACTTTCTCGGTCTTGACACCAGCCTGTTTGAATAATTCAAGGGCATATGGATGATTTTTGTAATCCTCCGCATAATAAACAGCCTTTATGCCAGCTTGGATGAGTGATTTACAGCACTGAAGACATGGAAAATGCGTTACATATATTTCTGCCCCATCAGTGGGTACCCCAAATTTCGCACATTGTAAAAGTGCATTCATTTCTGCATGTATCGTTCTGACACAATGATTATCAATTACATAACAGCCGTCATCAATACAATGCGTCCCTCCCGCAATGGACCCATTATATCCCCCCGCAATGATTCGGTTGTCCCTGACGATGGTCGCCCCTACAGTGAGGCGTGTACATGTGCTTCTTAAAGCTAATAAATGGCTTTGCGCCATGAAATATTGATCCCAACTAATTCTGTTCATGTTCTATCCCTATCCCCTTACCACTAGAATGATTTTCTTCAATTTTACCCTCTTCCTGGCCATTTGTGTAGCATATTCAATCATTCATTTAACCGAAATGGAATTCCGTAACCTTTCAAATGTTTTATCGCCGATTCCCGTTACCTTCTTCAAGTCATCGACCTCCTTGAATTTCCCTACCGTTTCCCTGTATTCCAGGATTGCATTCGCTTTTGATGGTCCAATTCCCGTCAGGGTTTCCAATTCTTCCTGTGTAGCTGTATTCAAGTTCACCAGTCCTCCTGATGTCCTCCCAGAGACGGCATCACCAGACGGCCCGACTTGCATATTCTCCAACTTCCCCTCGTCTTCTTCACCTATTTCCGGAACATAAATGACCATTTGGTCTTCGACGATTTGAGCAAAATTCACTTTATCTTTATCAGCCTTGTCCGTAAAACTCCCCGCAGCCGAAATCAAATCGATCACCCGGTCACCTGCCTGTGCAGTGAATAGGCCTGGGGATTTGACCGCTCCTTTAACGTCCACTTTAATGATCTCAGGTTCGGCAGGAGTTTCCTCTTCACTCTGTTTAATTTCAGCATCTTTTGCAGTAATGGCAAAGATATCTTCTGTATCAGCCGGACCCTCTTGCAAAAAAAAGTAAATGCCCGCTGCCACAAATGCCACGGCAACAGTTACCAACATCCATTTCCGTTTAAGGATCGCTTCCATTTCTTTACCTCCTTGTTGGATTTCGCACGATACATTGTCATAGGACAGATTAAAAATACATAGTGTTTCTAGGAGAATCAATCGCTTTAAGTGAGAGGAGTTGATCGGAATTGAAGAAAATCGGTGTTATCGGAACCGGAAATATGGGAACCATTTTAATCGAGGCATGGCTGGAGGCAAAAATATTGAATCCGGCGGATCTAATCATTACAAATCGCACGCTTTCCAAAGCATTGCTACTGAAAGAAAAACACCCTGGTATCAAAGTTGCGGAAAGCGCAGCCGAAATCGTCCAACAAGCTGACTTTATCTTTCTCTGTGTAAAACCATTGCAAATTAACAGCCTATTACAGGACATCAAACATCATATAAAAAGGGATCAGCTGGTTATTTCCATCACAAGTCCGCTTTCAGTCTCCCAGCTTGAATCCGCCGTGAACGCCCCTTGTGCCCGTTTTATCCCGAGCATAACCAACCGTGTGGGTTCAGGGGTATCGTTACTGAGCTTCAGCAATAGCTGCAGTAAGGAGAAAGTGTCAGCTTTATTTGATTTGGCCTCTGCCATATCGGCACCGGTCATCATTGAAAATGATATCACCCGGGTAGCTTCCGATATCGTCAGCTGCGGTCCTGCCTTTTTCAGCTATTTAGCACAAGCTTTTATTGACGCGGCTTGCCAAACGACGAAGATAGATAAGGAAACGGCTACGACTTTGACTGAGAATATGCTGGTTGGCTTAGGGGAACTGCTCGGTAAAGGGGTTTATACATTGCCGACCTTACAGGAAAAGGTTTGTGTAAAGGGTGGGATAACAGGTGAGGGGATCAAGGTTTTAGATGCGGAAACCGGGGAAATGTTCCATCATCTTTTTCAAGCGACACATGAAAAGTTTGCAGAGGATCTTCACGAAGTTGAAAAGCAGTTCGGCCATCCTTATTAATATTCGCAATCAATATCTTTAACTCCTTCTGAAAGTATAAAAAAGAAGAGGTCAGACCTCCGCTCGTACAGTAAGATGTACGAACGGAGGCTCTTGACCTCTTTATCATTTACTGGCTACAAATAAGATTCTTTCGGTTTCCGCTACAAGCGGTGCTTCTTCAAGGTCCGCCAGAATTTCAGAAACCGTAAAACCTGCTTGCTCCAACCACTTTTTATATTGTTCAACCGGATAGGTCCGTTGATAATGCAACTCATCAAACCGGTCATACAGACCGCTTTCATCATCCCTTACGAAAAAACTTAAATCATGTTCCACACTGTAAGGTTCTTCACCTGGGAAGCAGTCCCATATATAGGATACTTCTTCACCATTGACAGCAAACGTATTATCACGAAAGATTTCTTCCATTTTATAAATGGAATGGACATCAAACAAAAATAATCCGCCATCCTTCAAATGCTCATGAACCCGGCTGAACGTCTTGGCTATATCTTCCTCATTACGAAGGTAGTTCAGCGAATCACAAAAAATCGTGACACAATCAAATTGGCCAAGTCCTTCGAGTTCTGCCATATTCTGCTGGAAAAGCGGAATCGATAATCCAAGCTTAACCGCTTTTTCATTAGCAACAAGAAGCATTTCATCAGATAAATCCACACCGGTGACTTCGAATCCGTGTTGCGCCAATTCAACGGTCATTTCCCCGGTTCCACACGCTAAATCCAGGACTTTCCTGCCGCCAATTCCGTACTGTTCCAGCTTCGCCGTAAGGATCATCAGCCATTTTTCATAAGGTGCGTCCTTCATCAGTTCATCGTATACATAGGCAAAGCGTTCGTACGTCATGAAGTCAGTTCACTCTCTAGATCTTCAAAAGGTGCATCTCCCCATAAACGTTCGAGATTATAGTAATTTCTTTCATCTTTATGGAAAATGTGGGCCACTACATCGCCAAGATCAACAAGCACCCATTTCGCCTCGTCAAAACCTTCAAGACGTTTTACATTGATTCCTGATTCATCAGCTTTGCTCTTCATTTCACGAGCTATTGCTTGTACTTGTTTTTCAGAATTACCGTGGCAGATCAAAAAGTAATCCGCTACTAGGGAAATACCTTGCATGTTCAATGCCACGATATCCTCCGCTCTTTTATCGTCCGCCGCTTTTGCTGCAATTACAAGAAGTTCACGTTCAGTCATTACATCTTCTCCTTCAAATTCATGATCAAATCATTATATGTCTTAAATGTGTCAGGGTAAATTGCCTGATTCCTTTTCATTAAAAAAACAACTGTATTCCTTAAAGCCTGAATGACAGCATGATCCAAATTTTGCTTTGCCGTCTGCCTGACTTCATCGACACCGGGAAAAGAACGTCCCGGCTCAATATAGTCAGCAAGGTATACGACTTTATCCAATAGGCTCATGCCAACCCTGCCAGACGTGTGATAGGCAATCGCATCCAAGATTTCAGCGTCCTGAATCCCAGCTTCCTTTTTCACCAGATAAGCCCCGACAGGAGCGTGCCACAGCTCCATATTGTATTCAAGTAGAGCCTGGTCCATTTTTTCAGCGATTATTATTTGCTCCATTTCCTCTTTTGGACGAAATTTTGCATAATCATGGAAAATGGCTGCCAGTTCGGCTTTTTTGACGTCGGCACCATACCGTTCAGCAAGTTCAATCGCTGACTCGACCACACCCAATGTATGAATGTACCTGCGCTCAGTGATTTGTTCTTTGACCAGCGCCAATGCTTTCTCACGATTCATATAAACCATTCCCTTTAATATACTTCACCACTGGATCTGCTATTAAATATTTCACGGTTTTCCCCGTTCTTAACTTCCTTCGTATCATGGAAGATGAAATGAACATCTGAGGGACTTTCACCATCGTGATTGGGTATAAGGTCTTTTCGTTATATCCAGGGCGCTTCACACCGACGAAATTGACCATATGCACCAGCTCGTCGATACGGTGCCAATTTGGTAAGTACTCAATCATATCTGCGCCAATTATGAAATAGAACTCATTGGTTGGCTCTAGTTCTTTCAGCAATTTTATTGTGTCATACGTATAAGATGTGCCTTTTCTTTCAATTTCAATACCCTCAATATAAAAAGATGGGTTTCCGGCTAGCGCGTTTTCCAACATGGCCAGCCTGTCCATATCGGTTACTTCCTCCGATTTTTCCTTATGCGGAGGAACGTGATTCGGCATGAACCTGATTTCATCTAGCTCAAGGGCATCCAGCACTTCATTCGCTATAATTAAATGCCCGATATGCGGAGGATTGAATGTACCGCCAAGAATTCCAATTTTTTTCATAGATAGGTTCCTTAAGGTAATTTAAGTTGTTTGTTTTCTTTTGATTCTTTATACAGCACAATTGTGTTGCCGATAATCTGAACCAATTCCGCCCGTGCACCTTTTGATAAAGAAAGTCCCACATCATCGCGGTCCTCTTCACAGTTTTGAAGGATGCTGACCTTGATTAATTCACGTACTTCTAGCGCCTCACCAATTTGCTTGATGAGATTATCATTGACGCCGCCTTTACCAACTTGAAAAATTGGATTGAGGTGATGGGCCTTTGATCGTAAAAATCTTTTCTGTTTTCCTGTTAACATGTGTTACCTCCTAGTTTGTTCAAGACAATATCTGTCATTCTTGCTGTATCCGGCATAATGCCTGTCCATATCTCAAATGCGAGCGCAGCCTGGTTGATGAACATCCCCAAACCATTTTGCGTTTCCGCCCCTTTTTCCCCCGCTTCACGAAGCAGTTTGGTTTGCAAGGGGTTATAGATGATATCACTGACAATTGCACCGGTTTTAAGCTGGTCGACCTTTAACGGTGAATGATCCAATTCCGGGCTCATTCCAGAAGAAGTCGTTTGGATGATTAAATCATATTGTGATAAGCTTTCTTCCGCTTCGATAATCGAGAGTGCCTTCGATACTTTATCATATGGGCAATCAGAAACAAGCTGGGCCGCTCTTTCCTTTGTCCGGTTTGCAATATCAACTTGCTTTACCCCTTCTTTTACAAGGGTAAAATAAATCGCACGCGCAGCACCGCCCGCTCCGATCACTAACGTTTTTTTAGCCTTGATGTCACTTGATATTTCATCGCATAAAGATTTGAAAAATCCTTTTCCGTCTGTATTATACCCTATAAACCGACCATTTTTGTTAACAACCGTATTTACAGCCCCGATTGCAAGGGCCAGTTCATCCACTTCATCAAGGAATGGAATGATTGAAGTCTTATGAGGAATCGTGATGTTAAACCCTTCTATACCAAGGGCTTTCATGCCTTTCACGGCATCGTTCAAACCTTCTTTCGTCACATGAAAATGATGATAAACCGCTTCTATATTTTCTTTTTCAAATGCATCATTATGAATGTCCGGTGACATCGAATGTGCAATTGGATCTCCCATTACCCCATATATCTTTTTCATAGACTTGACGACCCCTATATTTAGATTAATGATTTGCGAACGATCACATTGACGCCCTTTGGAACATGTGCAACGATTTTCGCTCCCGGCTCATTGACCGTCACCCAGCCAAGACCAGAAAACACAATATCCATTTTACCATCTTTCAAGGAGAACTCATGTGGAATCAGCTTCGGAAACTCCTCGATTTGTTCAGGCCGTGGGGGCGTCAGTAATTCCCCGGCATGGTTCTTATACAATTCATCGGCTTTTTCGAGTTTTGTACGGTGAATATTCAATTCATTCGAAAGGTAGCAAGTCAATGAACGCCTTCCGCCTGAGACATAGTCCAACCGGGCCAACCCTCCGAAAAATAGCGTCTGCGCTTCATTCAGTTGGTACACTCTCGGCTTGATTTCCTTTTTCGGCATAATCACCTTGAAGTCCCGTTTGTCCACATAGTGAGCCATTTGATGATGATTAATGATTCCCGGTGTATCGATCAATGCCTGTCCATCATCCAAAGGAATTTCGATCATATCCAAGGTAGTCCCAGGGAAGTGGGAAGTCGTGATGATATCACCTTCCCCGCTCACTTCTTTTATAAGACGGTTGATGAAAGTCGATTTCCCTACATTCGTACAACCCACTACATAGACATCTTTACCTCTCCGATACCGCTCAATCGCATCAGCCGCTTCAAGTATGTGCTTTCCCTTTTCAGCACTGACAAGCAGGACATCCACCGGGTTAAGACCCAATTCCTTGGACGATTGCTTCATCCAATTGATCAATTTGTTCGGTTTTACGGATTTAGGCAATAAATCAACCTTATTTCCGATCAGAAGAACATCATTTCTTCCTACAAATCGATGCAGGCCAGGCAGCCAGCTTCCATTGAAATCAAAAATATCGACGATTTTGACGATTAAAGAGTCGGTTTCGCCTACTTTATTCAAGATTTTCAGGAAGTCATCGTCTGTTAAGGAAACATCCTGAACTTCGTTATAATGTTTCAATTTAAAGCAGCGCTGACAAACGATGGTCTCCTTTTCCAGAGCTGATTTAGGGGCAAAGCCTAATTCCTTCGGATCTTCAGTCTGGACCTTCACACCGCAGCCGATGCACACTAATTCTTGATGATTGTTCAATTGTGATCCTCCCATTCTATCATTCCTTTTCGTTTAAAAAACGCCATGATCTTTCTTTCAAAATAACGATTGATCCTTGTTCTGAATTCGTCGGTTTGTGCCACAGGGAGCACTAAGATCGTATGAAACCCGCCTCTGTTCCCTCCCAATACATCCGTCAATAACTGATCGCCGATTACCACCGTTTCTTCCAATTTCAACCCCATTGCCTTACGGGCCTTATGGAAAGCTCTTGCCATCGGTTTTCTGGCCTGGAAGATAAACGGAATGTGAAGCGGATCGGAAAAAGCCCGAACCCGATTTTCATTATTATTGGACACAATCGTCACTAAAATCCCATGATCCCGCATATTGTCGAACCATTTGATTAAATCGGGGGTGGCAGTTGGCCTGTCCCATTCAACGAGAGTATTATCCAAATCGGTAATGACTCCCTTAATCCCTCTTTTTTTCAATTCTTGAGGATCTATATTAAAAATGCTTTTAACATGTTCACTCGGCAAAAATAATTTAAGCATATTGACACCTCTATATTTTCGTTAAAATTTACCGTCTCCATCATATCGAATTTTCAGCACACTTTCAAAAAAAATTAGGAAAGAAGGGCTGTCGGTAAAGAAACATCATAATGTATGTTTTCTGATATGGAAAGGCATTTTTCATTAAATAATGGGAAATTTGCAGTCTGACCAGAACAAAAGAACTAATTATTCATAAAAGATTTCGACAAAAATTTCATTTATTCAACCTGTGGATAACTTTACTAACATTTTCCATACTGATGTGCACCATTTCGCCTACCTTGTAAACAACTTAACCACAAGTTATCCACTTTCAACTGTGGATAACAGAACGATTGTTCTCCACGTTTATTTCTGATACAGTAGGGGTACATCAAGGAAGACTTATCAATATATGCAAGTAAGCACCAAATTATTCCCCGCAATTCCTACTGGAGGTGAGCAGCCGCAAATGGCGTTCTGATGCAAAAACTATCTGATGACCTGTTGCTTGAATCCTATTTTAAAGCACAGAATTTAAAGTTGAGTACCGATTTCATCCGCCTCATAGAAACGGAAATTCATCGAAGATCCCTGACACATAAAATCCGATCAATATTTTAATATGAAATACATAGGCTGACATCAAATGTCAGCCTCTTATTTTCATTTGAAGTTAGACGGCCCTCATGAATCCGATTGTTTCACCAACACGGACATCTGCGGGAATGGATATGTTTCCTTCAAGTTCAAAACTCCCTTTTTCAAAAAGAAGCACCACTGTGGACCCAAAGCTGAAATAAGAAAATTCCTGTCCTTTTTCCAATTCATCCGATTCATCAGTAATGACGATCGAATTTATGAACATGGCCCCGACTTTCACCATTGCCAGACTTCCCGCTTCATTTTGAAGTTCAGTTATTGTCCGGTAATTTTTTGATAAAGGCTCTTTTCCATATTTCATCCCCCATTTATTAACGGGATACGATTTCCTTCCAAGGGTCCAACGTTTGACCACGGAACCCTTTATTGGTGCATGGATCCTATGGTAATGACTCGGGCTTAAGTATAGCACGAGATATTTGCCCCCTAAGTACTTTTCCAAAAAAAGCTCATCCCCGAGCATTTCCTCCATTGAATATACCTTTCCCTTAACGACGATATTTTTATCAGCGCGTATCTCCCCTGAATCCTCAAGAACACCGTCCACAGGACAAGCTACCGCAGAAGGAACTGCCGTAATTGGCCTGGCATCCGCCTTTAACTGCCTGGTAAATAGCTCGTGCAGGTTCGTATAAGCTTTTACCTCCTTACCAAATTCCTGTTGATTAAGATTAAATGTTTTTACATATAGTAAAATTAAGGGCCTGCTCCAACTAGATTGGCTAAAATGCTTTAATAAACCAGATGAATACTGACCATTCGTCAGTTCAATAAGAATGCGATACAAAGACTGAAACAAATAAATCCACTCCAAATTGTAAAATTATTCTAAAATCTCTTGCATAAATTGTGTTAAATAAAATATTATTATATAATAAATACTTGTGTTTACTATATTTTGTTTTAATTTGTTTCATTTGAAAGGAGTGAAAAGATGTTTTTATTACACGCCCTAGATCAATCCATTAAAAAATTGAAAGCACAAACAGCAAATATACTTACTTTAATTAATTTATCCCTTGGTGGATTTGCGATAATTGCCGTAATGCACGGCCAATTGAATTTAAGCCTGTTATTAATTTTCCTGGCTGCCCTTGCAGATCGCTTTGACGGTATGGTTGCTCGGAAATTCAACATTGAATCGGAATTGGGTAAGCAACTTGACTCGATGTGTGACATCATATCCTTTGGAGTCGCACCAGCTCTATTATTATACCAAGGAATATTAATAGAATTCGGAGCACCTGGCACACTGTTCACGGTTTTCTATATTGGCTGTGGCGCATTTCGTCTCGCCCGCTTCAATATAAGTGAAAGCAATGGATATTTTACAGGAGTGCCAATTACGGTTGCGGGCTGCATCGCTACTTTAAGTTATCTAGCCATCCCGTATTTCCATCCGGTCTTTTTTTTATCCCTCATGATTATATTATCATTACTTATGGTCAGTCCATTTAAACTGAAAAAAGTTTAAATAAGAAAGGCGGATGCCCTATACCGGACATCCGCTTTTTTCATTCATATTCCCTCCGAAAACCCATTTCAAGCTTTTCGGACCAGTGGGTCGGTCAAGCGCAAGAATTCTTCTACATCCTCCATACAGGCATTGACTGCTTCTTCCCAAAAATCCCGGGTCTTCAAATCGACGCCTAAATGTTTCTCAGCCAAATCCTCGACCTTCATGGAACCGGTATCCTTCAATAGAGCGATATATTTTTCTTCGAATCCTGCTGGTTCTTTCAGGGCATTCGCGTATATGCCTAATGAGAATAGGTATCCGAATGTGTACGGAAAATTATAAAATGGTACACCTGTAATATAAAAATGGAGCTTTGAAGCCCAGAATGTTGGATTATAATCACTTAAAGCATCGCCATAAGCTTCTTTTTGTGCATCGACCATCAGTTCATTCAACCGTTCGGCACTGACATACCCTTGTTTTCTCTCATCATAAAACCTTGTTTCGAATAAGTAGCGGGCATGGATATTCATCAATAATGCCACGGATCGCTGAATTTTATCTTCTAAAAGCACCAGCTTTTCTTCCTCACTGGCAGCTTCCTTCACAGCTGCATCCGCAACGACCATTTCAGCAAAAGTAGAAGCGGTTTCAGCAACGTTCATGGCATATGACCGATTCAATGGATGGATCTCCCTCATCGCATATGAATGGAATGCATGTCCCAATTCATGGGCCAATGTCGATACATTGGATGGGGTGCCCGAATACGTCATGAAAATTCTTGACTGCTTATTTAATGGAAAGCCGGTGCAAAAACCGCCTGGTCTCTTACCTGGTCTGTCCTCCGCTTCAATCCAGCTGTCTTTAAAAGCTTTTTGGGTGAAGTTTGCTAATTGAGAGCCGAACTTAGAGAATTGCTGTATGATGAAGTCTGCACCTTCTTGATAATCCATTACATTGGTCTCTGCTGTAACAGCGAGCGGTGCATCCAAATCCGCCCAACTTAATTTATCCAAATCCAGTAACTCCGCTTTCCTTTCTAAAAACCTCACAAGCGGCTCCTTATGATCGGCGATTACATTCCACATGCTCTCGAGGGTTTCTTTTTTCATCCTCCCTATTTCAAGAGGCTCTTTCAAAATATCATCCCAGCCCCGTTTTTCATTCACACTGAGACGAAATCCGGCCAAGTGGTTCAAAGTCCGGGCAAAAAGGTCACTTTTCCCCTCCCAAGCCTGTTCCCACGCAGTAAATAATTCTTTCCGGTTCCTTTCATCAGGATCGGAAAATTTATTCGCCGCTTGGCCTACAGAAAGCTTTTCACCTTTATAAGGGATGGTCATTGAACCGACGATCGTATCGTACATTTGGCTCCAACCTTCGAAACCGTCCATGGCCAATTGAGTGATTAATGATTCTTCCTTCACGGAAAGCTTTTCCTTTGCCTTTTCCCGCCGTTCATTCAATACGAATTTCAATTCATTCAATGGTTCTTTTTCGAGAATTTTTTTAAAGAAAGCATCATCAAGCTGTATCAACTTTTCATCCAGCTTACTTAACACCATTTTTAGTGAAGCGACTATCTTCATTTGTTTGATCCGCAGCTGACCAGCCTTTTTATCCTGTGCATTTTGAGCTTCAAGGCAGCCGATGAATGCACTTGCCTGCGTGGATTTCATATTGGTATTTTTAAAAAGATCAAATGCCTGGATTAAACGGCTCTCATCATTTCCTTCTGGATTGATATTGCTTACAATTCGGTCTAATTCTTTTACCTCGTCGTTGATTTCATCTAAAAAAATCAGGAACTCCTTAGAAGAGCTTCCTCCTTTAAAAAAGATATCCAAATCCCACGTCAAAGAATATCCCATCATGCTTTGCCCCCTTTTTATCACTAATCCCATTATAGAGGTAAAGCCAACATTTTTCTAATTAAAAGGAATTTTCAGTATTTTTCCGGAACATTTTTCTATATCCCGGATTAAAAGCATGTTATGATGAATATATTCTTGGGAAAGGGGTGGTTGATTCATATGAAATTCTTTATTCACATGTCTGCCATCATCCTGCTCCTTTGGACACTGCCTATACAGTTCCATCATCATGCACAGCAGCTAAACATTGAGGAACATACCGATGCGCACCATTGGGATAAGGCCGACAAGAAACAGCCTTTCGTGCCTTCCTTGAGTTCCTGGCAGTCTCTTACCATTATTCTCTTTTTCGAATTTTCGATTTTAAGTTTTCTTTATTTTCACTCAAATCTTCGCCGGCGGTATCTCGGTCCGGTTTTTTTCCAGGCGAATTACGTAGCCTTACGCTCTGACATTTTATAAAAATTAAAATGGAGGAGTGATTCATATGTGGTTTCGCTTTATTATGATAGGGGTCTTATCTTTAACCGCTTCACGCATGTTCCTTTTTCAGGGAATCGAGATTTATCACGCTTTTGCAGATATGATCAGAAATAAATATTAAAAAATGAGTGCGGGGATATTTTCCCGCACTCTCTTTGCCTTTTACAATTCCTATCCTTTGGCTTTCTTTTCCTTCTCTTTTTCTGCTCTGTAAAATTCGTGGAACATTTTCATTAAGGCACGTTTTTCAATCCTCGATACATAACTGCGGGAAATGCCAAGCTCTTTGGCGATTTCCCTCTGGGTTTTTTCCTTTTTCAAATCCAGTCCGAACCTGCCTACAATGACTTCCTTTTCGCGTTCATCCAAAATATCAATATACTTTTTCACTTTTTCAATTTCCATATTGAGCTGAATCGTATCGATGACATCTTCCGATTCCGATTTCAGTACATCGATTAAACTGATTTCATTCCCTTCTTTATCTTGACCGATCGGATCATGCAGGGAAATATCTTTCTTCGTTTTCTTTGTCGCCCGTAAATGCATCAAGATCTCATTCTCAATGCATCGCGCCGCATATGTGGCCAGCTTCGTACCCTTCCCATCCGAATAACTCTCAATGGCCTTTATCAAACCAATTGTCCCAATCGAAATCAAATCTTCAGTATCTTCGCCCGTATTTTCGAATTTCTTGACGATATGGGCAACAAGTCTGAGATTATGTTCGATCAGGATGTTACGGGCATCACCGTCTCCCTCGCTCATTAGCTTCAGATATCTCTTTTCATCCTGAGATGACAAGGGCTGGGGAAAAGCGTTGTTTTTCACATAGGAAACGAATAAGTAAAATTCTTTGATAATATAACCGACAACTGTAAGTATTCCGGGCATTGGTTTCATCCCCCGTTTCTTTGGCTCCCTATTCATACCTATGCAGCAGTGGGCTTGTTCGTGTCTGTCCCACTAAAAGAAATGATGAAAGTGTTGAATGTTCAAACCAGCCTGGATGGATTCCCAAACGAACGAAGAAAATGTTCATATAATAATAGGGGATTTTTTAGGGAAAGGGGGTTTTTCGATGGGATATAACTATGGACCATAC
>NZ_JBHVQU010000045.1:0-28763 GCF_042886655.1 Peribacillus sp. NPDC058002
AGTATAGAGCCAGCCTCTTAAAAGTTTAAATAAGAAAATCATGGTTTTTCCTGAATGATTATT
Organism: Peribacillus sp. NPDC058002; assembly: GCF_042886655.1. Lineage (NCBI taxonomy): Bacteria > Bacillati > Bacillota > Bacilli > Caryophanales > Bacillaceae > Peribacillus > Peribacillus sp. NPDC058002. The sequence continues at coordinate 64 of NZ_JBHVQU010000045.1, forward strand.
ACGACCATTTAGCAGCATTCCTGTTAAAATGACTAAGTGAAAACATCGGTTAATTTTACTGCGAACATAATCCTGACACATAAAAAGGGTAAGATTGAGGAAAAATGCTTGGTGTTTTTAAAGGTTAGCATATGCAAAATGTTTCCACTATAATTCAGGAAGGAGGAATCCATAAATGAAGAAAATTCTTGTAGTAGAAGATGAAATCGCCATATCGATGGTATTGAAAGCATATTTGGAACGGGAAAGTTTTGATGTAGTCCAAGTTTACGATGGGCTAAACGCCATTCCGGTCTTCGAAGAAACGAAGCCAGACCTTGTCCTGCTTGATGTCATGCTGCCTGGTAAGGAAGGCTGGGATATATTGAAGGAAATTCGGGAGAACGATAATTGTCCGGTTATCATGTTGACTGCACTGACAGATGTCGATTACAGATTATCGGGATTTAAGTCAGGTGCGGATGATTACATCTCCAAACCTTTCGTTGCCGAAGAAGTCGTGGCCCGGGTGCATGCCGTTTTAAGAAGATCCTCATCGGTCGATACAGAAGATGGTCATGTACATGAGTTTGGGAGTTTAACCATCGATGATCTTTCTTATATGGTGCATTTGAATGGGGAAGAGATAAACTTGACACCGCGTGATTTGTCGCTGCTCGTTTTTTTCGCTAAGCACCCTAATCAAATTTTCACGAGAGAACAGCTGCTCGACCAAGTGTGGGGCATGGATTATGACGGCAGTGACCGTGCGGTGGACCTGGCGATCAAACGGATCAGGAAGGCGATAGATGCATGGCCTGTAACCGAGGGGGAAATAAAAACATTGCGTGGATTGGGGTATCAATTGAGTGTCTATGAAAACTAAAAAAAGAACCACTTTACAACGCTATTGGACTAAGAGATACGTATTGACCTTGATTTCCGGTTTGATCTTATTGTCTGTTTTTTCCTTATGGTGGATGGAAAAAACGGCTTTGGAATATAGGCTTAGCCTTCTTAAGTACTTAGCTGATGAAACATCCGATCGGGCGATTAAGGATAATGGTCAGATTGTCGTTGGCCCGATCCTTTCGGAAATTGTAGAGGAAAGGGAGAAAATCCTTCATCTGAACCAACAGCCAATCATCTATATCGTCGATCCCGATGCCACCATCATATATACGATGCCACAATTGTATATAGATCCGGATGAAAATAAACTCCCGGATGTCATCATGAAAAATACGGAGTTAATCCAGAAGGTCAAGATTTCCGACAACAAAGTGTATGTCGTCAAATCCCCCATTACGTTTAATGATGAGACGAGAGGCTGGGTGGTCATTGCACAGGAAGAAGGGGCATTGAAGGAAATCAACCAAGACCATGGCTTGTTGGCGATCATGATTGGAGGCCTGCTGATTCTGGGAACGGGGGTCATTTATTTTCTTTCCAGGCAGATTTCACGTCCCATCCAAGACGTAGCTAACGCCGCTGTCCAAGTTCGTGAAGGCAACTATGATATCCATTTCAAAGAGGAAGAGGAAATCAAGGAAGAAGAAATTTATGAACTGATAGAATCATTTAAGGAAATGACCAATCGATTGAAGGTCATGGAGAAGTTACGGGCGGAATTGCTTGCAGGCGTAACCCATGATTTGAAAACGCCAGTAACATCCATTAGCGGACTGATACAAGCGGTTAAGGATGATGTCGTCAAGGGAGAGCAAAGTAAGGAATTCCTCGATATTTCCTTAAAGGAAACTCAACGTTTGCAAGGTATGATAGAGGATTTACTCAATTATAATGCCATATCGGCAGGTGCTTTTAAAATTCGGCTGCAAAAAGAGAATATCAATATATTCATCAAGGAAATCGCCTATCGCTGGCAGGTGACCCAGGATGATGATCAAGCGTTCGCTCTTGAGATAAAAGTTCCTGATGAACCGGTCTTTGGTCAAATTGATTCATTGCGGATGCAGCAAATCGTCATTAACCTTTTGAATAATGCCAGGCATGCACTTGATGGCAAAGGGAAAATAGCGATTCACCTTTATGAAAAGGATGAAGAACGAATCTGTATTGATGTACTGGACAGTGGCCGGGGGATCCCAAAACATGAACAACAATTTGTGTTCGAACCATTTTATCGTGGTGAAAACAAAAAGTTGAAGGTACGTGGTTTAGGTTTGGGACTGCCATTCAGTAAGATGCTCGCAAAAGCGCAAAAGGGTGATCTAGTGCTTAAGGATAGCGATGAACAGGGCACCACCTTCACGATTGTCATAGAGAAAGCGGATCAGGTATAAAAAAGGGTTGTCCGATGTAATGGACAACCCTCTTATTATGCAGGATGCTAACTATTAAGCCAATTGGCTGATTGCACGCCATAATTGTACATGACGGACCTTCCTTGGAAGGAAGCGTCCCATTTCTTCTTCATTATATCCTGCATGCAAATTCTTATGGTCGAAAATGATTGGCCGGCGAAGTAAATCCGGGTTATCTTGAATAAGCTTACAAAGATCATTAAGCGGTGTATTATTTATATCGATATTCAGGCTTTTGAATTTTTTGGAACGGGTTGAGATGATTTCATCTGTCCCGCCTTCCGTTTTACGTAAAATCTCTTTTATTTCTTCTATAGAAAGAGGTTGGGAATATAGGTTGCGTTCATTAAAGGAAATTTCGTTCTTTTTAAGCCAAGCTTTTGCTTTACGACAGGCTAGACTGCTTGGAGTAGTATAAATTGTTACCATTAAAATCGACTCCTTCAAAGTTTTCAAGTTTATTGGAATGAAATTATTTTTATATTTGTGATACTCTTACTTTAACGTTTCTTTGTGTCAGCAAGATGTCAAGAAAAATAAACTTAAATGTTATTTTAAAAAGAAAGGGAGAAAATGAAATGAAATCTGCCTTTAATGAAAAAGAAGCCATTTGGGTAATGATGCCGAACAAGGATCTGCATGGGCCGATATTTAACAGTGTTGTGCGGATAGTATCATGACAGGGGATTTTTGGTCGCCAGTCAGGTTATCGATACAAGTAGCGGGACTATCGGGTATCCTTGTTTTCATTTTAGGAATAATCCTGGCGCGAATGATGGCTAAAAAGCAATTCAGGGGAAGGGTCCTGTTGGAAACAGCGTTTTTATTGCCGCTTGTTTTGCCGCCTTCCGTCGTTGGGTTTTTATTGATTGTAATTTTTGGCAAGAGTGGGTTGCCGGGACAATTCATTGAAAGGGTTTTTGGTCAGCCCCTGATGTTCACGTGGTGGGCGGCGGTCATTGCATCTACCGTGGTAGCGTTTCCGCTTATGTACCAATCCGCTAAAACGGGTTTTGAAGGTATAGATGAAGAAATCGAAAATGCGGCAAGGGTTGACGGGGCGGGTGAGTTGAGGTTGTTCCTGAATGTATCCCTTCCATTGGCGGTCAAATCCATCGTCACAGGTGCCATCTTGAGTTCTGCTCGTGCGTTGGGGGAATTCGGAGCCACACTCATGTTTGCCGGAAACATTCCCGGACAGACACAAACCATACCGACTGCGATTTATATCGCCATGGACTCCGGGAATATGACATTAGCCTGGCTATGGGTTGCCGTAATTATTGTCATTTCATTTCTTATGCTTTTTATCGTGACCTACATAAAATGAATGCTTTTTCTCGAATATACTTATGAAAAAGTGGGTAGAGGCTTCTATGTCATCTTTATGTGTGAAGCCGTTTTTTTCGTAAAGGTTCCGTGCGGGCAGGTTCATTTTACCGGTTGAAACGGAAATCTTTTCCCAATCGCCTTGTAATTGAAGGGCATGTAAGAGTGCATCCGCGATACCCTGCCGAAAATAATCAGGATGGACGACCATTCGGCAAATCAGCATTTGACGATTCTCTTTTGAAAAAGATAGTGCACCCACTAACGCATCACCCTTTAAATAGCCTAAAAACGTTTCATGACAATGAATGAATTGTTCATATGTTTCCAATAGAGGAGGTATATCGGCAAAACCGATCATATCCGCTTCCACCTTATAGGCCTCTTTTTGAAGATTAAAAAGCTGCTGGCCATAATCGGAGTCCAGATCCCGAATTTTCATGATCAAATCGTATCACTCCCTTTCATCACATTATAATCGAAGAAGGAGATTATTGTTTCCAATCAGTCTGTGTTATAATCGACAAACAATATGAACTAATGAAATGAGGAAGAAATTTGTTAACATTTGAAGAAAAATTGAGCATCATTGAAACTTTTCCGGAATTACAGCGAAAAGATGTTTCATTGGGACGTGTGAACTTTCATTATCCAGAAAGCGTCCAGGAGAAAAAAATCGTCGTTCAGCACTTGCATCCCAATGGAAATGGATTCGTTTACGCAGGGCATATGAGAAAAAAAGACACTGACCGTAAAGGTTTTATCAATATTCGTGACTATAATGAAGCGGAATTAAAAGAATTGATCCAAAAAAGCGTCGATTATCTATCTGAACCTCCGGTTGAATTCGAAGAAGAGGAAGACGGGTTCGCTAGGTTGGAAGGGACATGGATTGGCCCTGAAAAGCAAGAGCTTACACTTGAAAGGGAAGACCTGCTTTGGAATGTGTATTCCGGATCGAACCTTGAGGAGTGTTTCGAGAGTCCAGTAGAGGCGGAGCGCTACTTATTGGACGAAGGCTTCCGACAAAGCAAGAAGAGGAATATGTAGAATTTTAGGATAATTTGTCGGTTGATTTACTGCTATAATCTTGTTTTTTTAGGAATTTCCATGATATAATATAAGTAATTATTTTTGTTCGGAATAAGTTTGATAGAAGGATTTACTGTAATAGGATTCCTCTTGAAACATTATCCAGAACCAAAAATAGTAATAAAATGGATTTTTCCAAACACAGGAGGAACTATCATGGTACAAGGTAAAGTAAAATGGTTTAACGCAGAAAAAGGTTTCGGTTTCATCGAAGTTGAAGGCCAAGACGATGTATTCGTACATTTCTCAGCTATCCAAGGCGAAGGCTTCAAAACGCTTGAAGAAGGCCAAGAAGTTTCTTTCGAAATCGAGCAAGGCGCTCGTGGACCACAAGCAGCTAACGTTCAAAAATAATTGAACGCATATAAAAAAAGACTCCGATAATGGAGTCTTTTTATTTTCCCTTTTTTTCGGCCATTTCCTTTAATGCTTTGTCCAATTTTTCTTCGATCCGTTTAGAACGATTAAAATGCCCTGCCAGGAAAAACACGATGAATATAACGAATGCGACAAGCACTAGCATAAAAAGGATAGGCAGAACAAGGTTATATTTTCAGTTATTGGATATTATCTCCTTTTTTATTCCATTATACTACATGTTTACCGTTGCTTATGATAGAGGGAGCCAAGCTCTTTAAAAAACACTGAAAGGGGATATGCGAATGCGCAAATCCCCTTTCAGTCAGTTCTGGAATAGCGAGGCGAACTTTTGAAGTCTGGGCAAGTCCGATTCTTGATACATCTGTTCTATCTTCAATGTCACCAATAACTGGCTCTTGGCAAATAACATGTCCCGGAAATGATCGACCGCCCCACAAAAATGATGATAGTTGGTTTCACCGGTTCCGAAGACTCCCGCTTTCAGATGAGCAATAGGCAACTGTTCCAGTTCTTTATAAAAGGCTGCTGATTTAGCAGGAAGTTCCCCATTGCCCCATGTATAGGTGCCGACGATCAATGCATCGTAATCCGGCAATGTGCGTAAGTCGAATTCATTCATTCGATATAGTCCAGCTTCAGGTAAAAGGGAAGAGAGGGCTTCAGCAAGCGCTTTTGTATTGCCTCCGGCAGAATGATAGACAATGGCAACTTTACAGCTCATCGAACCCATTGCTGGCATTTACTTGACTGTATGTCCTTGACTTCTGTTCGAAGAAATCGGTTTTGGTAAGTCCGATGGATTCATCATCGAACGTTTTGATCCATGGCATCGGATTCTCGCCATACTCTTTATACAAATTCTCAAGGCCTAGCATACGTAACCGTTTGTTGGCGATATATTCGATGTACTCATTGAATTCTTCCAAATCGAGATCGGCTTTGGTTTGGATATCATCGAGCATATATTCAGACCATTCTTTTTCGAGTTCGACTGCTTTTTCAATCGTTGTATAGATGAACTTCGTGTTTTCTTCATTATTTAACTCAGGATATTCATACATCAAGATTTGAACGAGCATTCCAATGAAATCGAAATGGACCATTTCATCACGATGAATATAGGATATCATCGTAGCGGAACCAGTCATTAAATTTTGTCGTCCTAAATTATAATAAAAGGCGAAAGCCAGATAGAAATATATCCCTTCAAGGTTCGTTGAATGGATCAGTGCCTCGAATAAATGCTGAGGGCTGGGATCGTCCACGAACGTTTGATAAGCATCAACGATCGGTTGGTTACGCTTAATCACTTCAGGATGTTCTTTAATGCGGTCGAATAGCTGTTTTTGCTTGCCTACAGGAATCAAGGAAGCAAGGATATAGGAATAAGACTCATTATGGATCGATTCCTGCTGGGCCATATTGGCCAGAATAGCTTTTGCCGCCGGATCTTTGATGTACCGAAGGATTTCTACTAAAGTGGGCGTTTGAAGACTATCCATTCCAGCAATCATTGTAAGGATATCGAGAAAAGCGTCCTGGATATCTTCGTCCAATTCGCCCCACTGCTTTTTATCCTGAATCATGTTTACGCTCGAAGGCTTCCAAAAGTTATTGATGAGCTGTGTATAGGTATCATAGAATTTTTCATACTGAATATCGTTCCAAAGAAGGAAGCCTGAAGCTTCTCCTTTGAAAACACCGGTTGCTTTGGTTGGATGCGTAGGTTCGAGCATCCGAATCTTTTTGATATGATTGGTCATTCGTGAAAACTCCTTTAAGAATAGATTACTGGGTTATGATTGTCGTTAACTTGAACAGCTTTCGCAGGCATTGTCATATTCGGAAGAAGTCGAACGAACATAATATGTTGATTTCAATCCGCTTTCCCATGCCGTTAAATGGATATCCAATAGAACCTTCGCTTTGATTGTATTGTGTACATACAGATTAAAGCTGATTGCTTGGTCAATATGGCGTTGGCGGGCTGCATTTTGCCTGATGCTTTCCAGTTGGTCCAAATTAAATCGTGTCTTTTTATAATATTCATACGTATTTGGCGTCAAGCCTGGAGCGGTCACCTTGAATTTGAAGTTTTTCTTTTCTTCGTAAAATTCAATTTCATACAAAGGGTCGATTCCATCCGTGGAATTACCGATTTTAGCTGTCGAAGAATTCGGGGCAATGGCCATTAAATAGCCATTACGGGTCCCGTGTTCATGCACGTCTGCTTTTAAATCCATCCATTTTTGATCTGTATAGTCACGCAGTTCGAAATAGTCCCCTGTATGCCAATCAGATCCTTCAAAATATGGGTATGAACCTTTTTCCTTGGCCAATTCATTAGATGCCTTGATTGTTAAGTAAGCGATCTTTTCGTATAAAGCATCTGCATAGTGAACAGCCTCATCGGATTCCCAATAAATATTCTGTGTGGCAAGTAAATGATGCCATCCAAACGTTCCTAAACCAATTGCCCGGTAACGTTTGTTCGAGATGGATGCTTGTTTGACAGGAAGATTATTCACATCTATGACATTATCCAGCATGCGGATCTGAATGGGAATCAATCTTTCCAAAACATCGCTGCCCACAGCCCGGGGCAAGTTAATGGATGAAAGGTTGCAGACAACGAAATCGCCGCTTTTACGAACCACAACAACATCTCCATCTTCTGTTTCATATTCATCCGTGATTGTCGAAGGGCTTAAGTTTTGGGCAATCTCCGTGCAAAGGTTTGAACAATAAATCATACCTTTATGCTTATTGGGATTCTTCCGATTCACTTCATCGCGGTAGAACATATACGGTACGCCTTCTTCTAATTGAGAAATCATGATGCTTTTCATGATGTCCATCGCTTTGATTTTTTCAAAGCTATAGTTTGGAAGCGTGCCATTTTCTGCGGCCTCGACAGCAAGTGCATAATGATTCCTGAAGCTTCCTTCGCCTTTCTTCTCGTCATAAAGATCTTCAAGTGAAAACCCAAGGGTTTGCTTAACGGTATGCGGATCGAAAAGATACCATTCTTTTCTGTCGCGTACAGCTTCCATGAATAAATCGGGTATGCATACGCCTGTAAAAATATCATGGGCTTTTAATCTGTCATCCCCGTTTTGTGTCTTTAAATCGAGGAAGCTCATGATATCTTTATGCCAGGCATCCAAGTAAATCGCGATGGCACCTTTACGTTGCCCCAATTGATCGACACTTACAGCTGTCTGGTTGAATAGTCGAATCCAGGGAGTCGTGCCGGAACTGTTTCCAGAGAAACCCCGGATATCAGAACCAAGCGATCGTACCTTACCGACGTAAAGACCTACTCCGCCGCCAAATTTAGATACTTTTGCTGCATCGTAGTTTGATAGGTAGATTCCGTCAATGGAATCTTCAATTGCGTCGATAAAGCAGGAGCTTAACTGTCCATGTGTTTTACCTGAATTGGAGAGTGTAGGAGTCGCAACGGTCATATAAAGATTGGACATGGCCCAGTATGCTTCTTTAATGAGCTGCAGGCGGTGCTCCGTTTTTTCCAATCGCATGATTTCCATCGCGATGATCATGAAACGTTCTTGTGGCAGTTCGTAGACCTTGTCCTTTTGAGGGCGGGCCAGATAGCGGTCGTTCAATAAGTAGATGCCTATGTACGAGAATAATTTATCTTTTTCCGGGTCGATTACCGAACCCAATTCCTCAATTTCCGATTTCGTATATGAAGATAGCAGTTCTGATTTATAAATAGGATAACGCTGACCTTCTGAAAGCTGGGAGAGTTCCGCGATCAGCTCATAGAATGGGCCATAACTCATGCCTTCATAGCCTCGATTGGCTTGTGCATCCCTATACATTGTATTCAACAGTTCTGCTGCAGCAACGAACGTCCAATCCGGAGCATCGATATCCACACTTTCAAGAGCGAGCTGAATCAGTTTTTTTGATGCCTGTTCTTCAGTTGAGTCACTTTTGCGATCTAGCCATTTTGTAAAACGCTTTTTGAACTTTTCCATATCGAGATGGCCTTCGAATTCCTTTGATAACATCTCGAGCTGGATGGACTTCGCTTCTGTGTCATTTTCACTTATGGTAGAGTTATATGTTTGAGTCATTAATAATCCTCCTTGTTGACTTCCTTCTAAAATAAAAAAACCGCCCAATGAATTGAGCGGATCAAACGATAGAATAAAAGAGCCATGAAAAAATAGCCGTTAAACTATCGTTTCATCATCTCAATCCCCGAAGAATAAGAAACGTGAAAAATTCAAGGCAGGTCTCCTGACTCATGATCATCCTACTTTGAGTCCTTCCCGTATAGAGAGCTATACAGTGGGTTTCTCATTTCGTCACATTTACAGTTGCGGGGACAGTTCCGGGTTTACACCGGATTCCCTTTTCAGCCATCACTGGCACCTTGGATTATAAAAAATTCTATATATAGTTATTAGTAATGTTTATGTAATCAATATCTAGTATTTCTGCTTATATTATCGTAAGCCATATACGATGATAATTCAACTAATATATTTGAAAAAAACCAGCCCTTATCTATTGACAAAGTGAGGGCAGAGTGCGATGGAATGAAAGAATTTATTGGGGAATGGGTAATTCAAGCGCTGATTTTACGCGATTTTGTGTTAAAATAAATTGTCTAGTAAAGGTGGCTCTCCCTTATTGCGATGAGGGGATTCGCGGAAAAATATTTAAGAAAAAGGGGATAAAATCTTGGAAAAAGTATTAGTTTTTGGACATAAAAACCCGGATACAGACACAATCTGTTCAGCAATCGCTTATGCAGACCTGAAAAAGCAGTTAGGTATCAACGCTGAACCAGTTCGTCTGGGTGAAGTGAATGGTGAAACTCAATATGCATTGGACCAATTCAAATTCGAAGCTCCCCGCCTTGTGGAAAAAGTTGCAGGGGAAGCTGAAGGCGTAATCCTGGTCGATCATAACGAACGCCAGCAAAGTGCTGAAGATATTGACCAAGTCCGTGTGTTGGAAGTTATCGACCATCACCGTATCGCTAACTTTGAAACAAGCGATCCACTATATTACCGGGCGGAACCTGTTGGCTGTACGGCAACCATTTTAAATAAAATTTATAAAGAAAACGGCATCGAAGTCCCTAAAGCAATCGCAGGTCTTATGTTGTCTGCCATCATTTCCGATTCGTTATTGTTCAAATCTCCTACATGCACGGAGCAAGACATTGCAGCAGCAATGGAACTGGCTGCCATTGCGGGAGTCGACGCTGAAACATACGGCTTGGAAATGTTGAAAGCCGGAGCTGACTTGAGCGACAAAACGATTGCCCAGCTCATCACTCTTGATGCAAAGGAATTCTCCATGGGAATGGCTAAAGTGGAGATAGCACAGGTCAATGCTGTAGATCCGAACGAAGTCCTTGCTAAGCAAGCAGAATTGGAAGCGGCGATAGGAGCGGTCATCGCCGAGAAGGAATTGGACTTATTCCTATTTGTCGTAACGGATATCTTGACTAATGACTCTGCTGCCTTGGCGCTTGGTAAAGCAGCTTATGCAGTGGAAAAAGCATACGACGTTTCATTAAACAATAACATCGCCGTCTTAGAAGGCGTTGTATCTCGTAAAAAACAAATCGTGCCGATCTTAACGGACGTATTCAGCAAATAATACAGGAGAAGGGGTGCTCATTAAAAACATGGGCATCCTTTTTCTGCACATGCAAAAAGACTCAACCACCATTAATGGTGGTTGAGTCTTTTCTCTTAGTTCAAAGCTTCCTTTTCTTTTTCATAGGCAATGACAATCAGTTCTTTGTTGGCTTCCTCGCCAAGTCTGTTTTCAAAGCTTTTCAGTTCATTCAATAAATCCGGTGACAGATTTGCTGCTGTATAATCCTGCTCGGGTGTCATGCTTTTCGCCCCTTTCAAAAGGAAATAATTCATGTTATCTATTTTGTCGGTTTGAAAAGTTTCTATTCAACAAAACTTACTTCTTCAAGATATTTTACTTTCTGATGTGGCGAGTTTTTCAAGCAATAAAGAACTATCTTCATCGAGTCCTTGCACTTGGACAGGTATTCCCAGAAGCTGATATTTAAGGACAACCGTATCAACAGCACCGACTGCTGAAGCATCCCAGATTTTAGAATGGGAAAAGTCGATGACGATTGAATCGGCTTTTTCCTTGAAGTCGAACTTCGAAACAAAGTCCTGGACAGAAGCGAAAAATACTTGCCCGCGGATATGATAAATGGTTTTCTTAGCCTGGATATCTTCCGTTTTCACTACAGCCACTTTAGAAATTTTAGCCGAGAAGAAAATCATGCTCAAGAGCACTCCGGCAAATACCCCTTTTGATAAATCATGTGTATAAAGGACAATGAGGACCGTCACGATCATCACGGCTGCATCCGACTTTGGAGCTTTTGTGAGCCTCTTTAGGGAAGACCAGTCAAAGGTCCCGATTGAAACCATGATCATGACTGCGACAAGTGCAGCCATCGGGATTTTAATAAGGACATCATTCAATACCACGATTAATACCATAAGGAATGCGCCAGCTACAAATGTGGAGAGCCGGCCCCTTCCTCCTGATTTAATATTGATACCGGATTGGCCGATCATCGCACATCCCGCCATGCCGCCAAAGCATCCCGCAATGATATTCGAAATTCCCTGGCCTTTGGCTTCCTTATTTTTATTACTGTCCGTGTCAGTCATCTCATCGACTATTTGAGCTGTCAATAATGATTCAAGCAGCCCAACAAACGCAAGGGCTATGGAATAAGGGAAAATGATCGCCAAAGTTTCGAAGGTCAAAGGGATATCTGGAAGCATGAACATCGGTAGCGCTTCGGTCAATTGCCCCATATCCCCAACCGTCCGCACCGTAGCCCCCGTGGCAACTGCAACGATCGTCATGAATATGATGGCGACAAGTGGTGAAGGTATGACTTTCGTGATCAGCGGAAAAAGATAAATGATAGCTAAAGAAACGGCTGTCATGACATACATGATCCATGTTTCGCCCACGAAATGGGTGAGCTGAGCCGTGAATATCAAGATAGCTAAAGAATTTACAAAACCAGTCATGACCGGCTTCGGTATGAACTTCATTAATTTCCCGATTTTTAATACTCCTAGTAAAATTTGCAGCAAACCAGTCAATATTGTTGCAGCAAGTAAATAGTTCAAGCCATGATCTTTAACAAGATCGACCATGACGAGTGCCATTGCACCAGTGGCTGCAGAAATCATTCCCGGCCTTCCGCCGACAAAAGAGATGACGATGGCAATGCAGAATGAGGCATATAGACCAACCATTGGGTCAACGCCAGCAATGATCGAAAAGGCAATCGCCTCCGGAATCAATGCCAAGGCAACGACTATACCGGATAGAACATCTCCTCTAACGTTGCCAAACCATTCCTGTTTGTATCCAGATGTATTCAAAGAAATACTCCTTCTTTCTATATATGTGTGTTCATTTCTTTTAACGCACTAAATTATAGCATGAGTCCTTCTTTCTATCTATATGGATAATATAAACGACAAATCGGGGGCTATTCATTTCGTATTATAGGCGAATGAAGGTAAAAGGCCTAAAGGGAGGAATTTCAGGAAATGACGATGGGCAACATCCAATAACGAAGGGCAAAAAATTTCCAAAGCCTTCTTAATCGCTTTCGCTGCCACGATTCAGATTTTTCTGTATTTAAATGTGTTATTCTTTTATTATGAATGAAAATGGGGGTTACTCCTATGAATAAGAGCGAGAAAAGAACGAAACTGGTGGAAAAGATTGAGAATCATTTAAGACTGACTGCAAGGAATTTAGTGAAATTCGATACAATCCAAGAAACATTGGATTTTACGGTGGAATCATTTCAATTGGAATTTTCGTGGCGATCGTATTGAGAGAGGATGATCGTTTGTATGTATGGAAAGGAGGTTCGCTCCATTTTGCTGATTCTTTTCCCATTCACCTAGGAGAATGTTCCCCGGAAATTCTCGAAGAAGAGGTAAAGGGTAGTTACATAACTTAATTGTTTGAAGAGAAAATAGAAGATAAGCTAAATAGTCGAATATGCGACATTGATGAACAATGATTTATACAGGCCACACCGGATTGCCGTTTTGAAACTGGAAGAGGTTCACTTACTGCCCGCTCGAATCTGATCGAAAGTGAAGCGGAAAAAGCCTCGGAATGGGATCATATGAAAGAACAGCTTTATCTTAAATATAAAGAAATCAGTGACAAAATGGGATGATATGCTGATATTGATGATACCGGTGAAATGGGAAAATCGCATCCTCATACTGGGAAGGGATAATTCTTTACCTTAGTGAATATCCGATAATAAAGAAGCTTTCCCTGACGATATTATTGGGGTGGGGGCGGTACCACCAATAAGCTGGAGGATTATTATTATGCCTACAAACAGGCCATGCATGCTCATAATGTTCCCCGAAATGGATTCCCGAAAAAAGTCTTGGCCATTTTGACGAATTGGGCTCCTACACGCTATTGAATAACCTGAAAGACCCTGTACTTGCCGAGTTATTACTTAAGAAATATTTGGCCCAGTTGATGGAATACCAAACGGGAAGCGGAGTAGAGCTTATAAACTGATGATTTGAATCGAGCCAGCTATATTCAGCCGCACATTCACTTTACATAGCAATGATAAAAGATCTTGAAAGGGTCTTTTTTTATTCGATTTTGTGTGTAATCTGGGTAAGGAGGCATGAGGAAGATGGCTATTGTTACCGAAACAAGGTGAAAAGGCCAGCTCTATCAAAGTTTTTGGAGTAGAAACCTCCCGGTGTTAAGAGTCTATTCCTTATCAATGATACTGGATTTACATTTAGGACATGTCACTTCTTTATAATGCTTGAACCTGATTTTTCGAAGATCGCTTCTGGTCAGCATTGCGAATACATTATACCTTGTGCCGCATGCACAAGTATTTTTATCTTTAACTATGTGTCTCTCATCTGTAGTGGCTGAATAAATGGTTGGAAAAAACATATATAACCCTCCTATTTTTAATTTTAGGCAAATTAAAAAGGGGCAATTGATAATAAAGTGATCCATTCAAGAAAAATCATGGCAGCCCGGCTGCCATGACAACTAAGTTGTTGTGTTAGGCCCGTGGCTTTGCGTCTTTTACTTTCATAAAATTTGCCTAAAATAATCTTAACATAAAATTTGTTGCGTTATGAAGTGTTTATGGCTGCGGCCAACCTTCCCCTTTTATTAAGTATCAACAGCAATCAGCGGGATTGTCCAAATATAGAAGGAAATAGAGAAGAAAGGTTTGGCACGCTATGTACCTATTGTTCGGGAACCATGTGCAGCAGCTGGTTTCCAATATTCCTTTTTCATGTGTGCAGGACTCTTGTTCGTTTTTGGCCTCACTGCCTGTATCGGAATACTACCGAAACGAAATCCAGTTCCAGAAGTATCCAGCACTACAGCTGTATGAGCATTAAACATGAGAAAGCCTGCTTCCATCTGAAAGCAGGCTTTCTAGCCAAAGTGAGATTAATGTGATCTGGCCAATTCCGGATTGCGGTGCATCGCGAAATAGAGGACAAGTCCCGCTATGAGGAGTAACGTGCTGGTCGTGATGAAAACGGCGGAGAATCCGTAGAAACCAGCAACCATTCCGCCCATCGCGGGTCCAATGATATTGCCTAAAAAGCGCAGGCTCGTATTGTACCCAAGTACTTCCCCCTGCATTGCGACAGGAGCTTCCTGGCGAATGTAGGCAATCCTTACAGGGATGATGCCGCCTATTGCCATGCCAAGTATGAAACGTACCAGAACAAGCTGCCAAAAATGATTGATGAAGGCACCAGGCAAGTAGACTGTAGCAGTCAGAAAAAGAAGCAGCACAAGAATCTTCACATGTCCATGACGATCACCTATCTTGCCCCAGTGACGCGCCATCAATAAATTCCCCAGGCCTGCTGCAGAAAAGGCGATACCTGAATAAAATCCAAGATTGGAAGTTCCATGCAACTGGCCAACGTATAAAGAAAGAATGGGCTGAATGCTGAAGTGGGCAACTTGAACAAGTGTCGAAATGAGCATGACATTGACTAGGATGGGATTCCTCAAGATATGCGAGAGAACTTCCCTGCTTGTATAGCTCGACTTTGTTCCCTTCTGCCGTTCCATTACGTACTCCTTGGTTGCAAAAACAAGAAGTCCGGAGATGAAAATGGTGATGGAGGTGAATTTAAAGGCGGTTGAATAGCCGAGTGTGTCTGCAAGCAGGCCGCCAAGCAATGGTCCGAAAAGGGAACCGGTTATATTTCCCGTTTGCAAGGTTCCCAGTACGCGTCCGGCAATTTCTTTTGGGGTTTGCGTTGATATGAAGGCTTGTGACATGGAAATGAAGCCAGTGAATATCCCGGTGAACATCCTTAAGACGAATAGCTGCCAAACATTTTCAACGAATCCCATCAGGAAAATGGACAGCCCCATCCCAAAGGCACAGGCAATCAAGATTTTCTTCCTGCCGTACCGATCACCAATTCGTCCCCAAACGGGAGAAAATAAAAAGGCAGTCACAAAAGTGATTCCAAATGTCCATCCTGACCAATGCTGGATATATTGAGTCGAATAATCTCCGAATGTACCAATGTATAAGGATATGAATGGGAGAACCATCGTCATGCTGCCGCCTATGAAGAAATTGGCGAACCACATGATGAAAAGATTCCGTTTAGCTATTTTATGAGCATTCATTTTAGATTCAACACTTCTTTCCTCCGGAAAAAATTTCGGGTTCCTAAATAATAGTATACATAATTTAACTAATTTATTAAACGAATTTGCTTTTATTGGTTTTTTAATGAATAGGCAAATGATATAATGTGAAAATATTGATTTTTCAGAAAAATTAACTTAAGCAAAGGTATTCACTTTTCCATTTAAAGGAGTTTTTAACATGTTGACGATTTTAGGATTTTGCATGATTTTAACGTTTCTGGTCTTAGTCATCACAAAGCGCTTATCAGTGGTTGTCGCTTTCATCTTCACGGCAATAGCTTTTGGTCTGATTGGTGGCTTTGCCTCGGAAATGGGAGATATGATGGTTGCGGGTATTTTAAAGGTGACACCGACAGCAGTCATGATCGTTTTTGCTATTCTATACTTTGGTCTAATGATTGACGTTGGGTTATTCGAGCCCATGATCGCTAAAATACTCAGTTTTGTAAAAGGAGATCCGCTAAAGGTTGTCATGGCAACCGCTATTATAACCATGTTGGTAGGTTTGGACGGAGACGGTTCTTCTACATTCATGATCACCGTTTCAGCCATGCTGCCGCTTTATATCAAATTAGGGATGAACAGGCTCGTATTGGCCTGTGTTGTTGGTTTAGCCGCTGGCGTCATGAATATGATTCCTTGGGGAGGTCCTTTGGTCAGGGCGGCCGCGAGCCTTCAGGTTGAAGTATCGGAGCTATTCATTCCTCTCATTCCGGTCATGATTTGCGGTCTTTTATGGACGCTTTTTTCGGCATATGTACTTGGTAAAAAGGAAAGGGAGAGATTAGGGGTCAGCTCGATGGAGACGAACATGCAACCTGGTATGGGAGAACAGGCTGCAGGTGTTGAAACTGCACCTAAAGGAACATCCAAGCTTTTTTGGTTTAATTGGTTCTTGACGATTTTACTGATGGTTTTGCTGGTGATGGAAGTGCTGCCGATCCAAATCTTATTTGCCACTGCTTTTGCGATTGCACTATTCGTTAACTTTCCGAACCCAAAAGAACAGCAGGAAAGGATTTTATCTCATGCCAATAGTTTCGTGATGATCTGTACACTCATTTTCGCTGCAGGGATTTTTACGGGTGTATTCACAGAAACGAAGATGATGGACTCGATGGCTGCTTCAATCGTAACTGTCATTCCTGAGTGGATCGGGGCACATTTGCCACTGGTGGTAGCGCTGACGAGCATTCCGATGGGGTTCATTTTTTCACCTGATGCCTATTACTTTGGCATTCTGCCAATAATAAGTGAAACGGCATCGAACTTCGGCATTTCTCCTGTAGAAATCGGAAGGGCCGCTTTATTAGGCCATTCGACCGCAGGGTTCCCATTATCGCCATTGGTGCCTGCAACCTTCATATTGATCGGTCTTGTAGGCGTGGATTTTGGGGATCACCAAAAATTCCTGTTTAAATGGGCATTTGGGACGACCATCATCATGACGATTGCAGCCATCACTTTTGGGGTCATCACTTTGTAAAATATGAGACCATTAAGCTATAATGCGAAATTCCTGTCAGTGAAATTAGTAAGGTGTTCACCCTCACGGAATAATCCATTTTCCTATTTATTCCGCTTTCTGTTTATTCTTCCATAATGGTGGAAAGTAATAAGAGGAAGATACATATAAGAGAGTGAGGGAGTTTATATGAACTATAAACAAAAACTTGTGCTGCCTATGTGTGCTGCCCTTTTACTGTATGGATGTAATTCAGCGGATGATTCAAATCAGTCCGACAATAATGCCAAGGACATGACTACAGTGGGACAAGGAACAGAAACAGGGGTTGATCCGCAGGTAAAAGCGGAAGTTAAAGATGTAGAAGGTAAAACACTTGGGACAGTTAACTTTACCGCCGAAGAGAATACTGTGGTGATCGAGACCGCTTTGGAAGGCCTTGAGCCAGGCTACCATGGATTCCATGTCCACGAAAAAGCAGTATGTGAGCCGGATGCTAAGGAAGGCCCTTTCACTACAGCGGGAGGACACTTTAATCCAACTGATGACACGCACTCTAAACATGCAGGGGATATGCCCCCTTTATATGTGAAAGAGGATGGAACAGCCAAATATACGGCAACATTGGATAACATGACGATAGACCAGCTGAAGAAAGAAGAGTTGGCTGTAATCGTTCATGCGAATCCAGACAACTTTGCCAATATTCCTGACCGTTATGAAGCCAATGGTGAAAAAGGACCGGATGTGGATACCTTGAAAGCCGGTGATGCAGGCGATAGGCAAGCTTGCGGGATTGTTGTAAGTGCAGAGGAAAAATAACATTAATGAAGCAAAAGCGATTCCTCTAAAGAGGAATCGCTCTTTTCATTGAAGGTAAAACCGCTGACCGCTAAAATCTTAAGCTGAATTCATTCTTTTTACGTATTAAGAAGGTTTTTTCTATTGTGATATAGAAGTAAGAGAGTAAGTAATAGTGGATTTGAAGCAGATGGCATTAAAAGATCATAGTTCATTCTTGCAGTGGGATAAGGTCCAAGGCATAGGTTTAATATAGGAAAATAAGATTTGATTTAAATGGATAAAAAAACCCGAATAGGGATCGTGTCCACTGATTCGGGTTTGCTTTATCATTTTACGGTACTGGTTTCTTCGATTAGCTGTAATCTCTCAGCCACTTCTTCTTCAGAAAGGTTATGCTCGACTACATAGCGGTTACGGGGATGCACTCGGCATTCATGAGTACAGCTGCGCATATGTTTGTGCTCGTTCTCTTCACTGCAAAGGATTTTCTTGTTGCATTCAGGGTTAGCACAATTAACATAGCGTTCACAAGGTTCGCCGGAATAAATATCGCGACCGACAATGACATGTTCCTTTTGATTGATAGGTACGGCTATCCTTTCATCGAATACATACATTCGGCCATCCCAAAGCTCACCTTGGACTTCGGGATCCTTTCCGTATGTTGCGATGCCGCCATGCAGTTGGCTTACATCTTCAAAGCCTTCTTCGACAAGCCAGCCGGAGAATTTTTCACAGCGGATACCGCCGGTGCAATACGTTAGGATTTTTTTGCCTTCGAACATTTCTCTATTTTCCCGGACCCAATCCGGAAGTTCACGGAAATTCGTGATTTCTGGCTTGATTGCACCCCTGAAATGTCCCAAATCGAATTCATAGTCATTTCTGGCATCAAGGACGATGGTATCTTCATCTTGCATTTGCTCGAAGAACTCCATCGGGCTCAAGTATTTGCCTGTCGTCCGGTTCGGGTTGATGTCTTCTTCCAATCGAAGCGTTACAAGCTCATTTCGTGGACGAACATGCATTTTTTTGAAAGCATGGCCGTCAGCTTCATCTATTTTAAACACGATATCGGCAAAGCGGGGATCGCTTTTCATCATGTCCATATATTTGTTGGTTTGTTCGATCGTACCAGAAACCGTTCCGTTGATCCCTTCTGCTGCCACCAAGATACGGCCTTTCAATTCAAGTGCTTTACATGCCGCAAGATGCTCGGCTGCGAATTCTTCGTGATTCTCGATTGGTACATACAAATAATAAAGTAAAACTCTATATGGTTTTGTTTCCATTTTTATTTACCACCTATGTTTTATATTTGCAAGATATAAAGGGTGATCATTTAGACACTTTTCTCTTACAGATAATCATTATACCAAGAAAACGTAAAAATGATAAGGGCATGAAGAAAAATCAAAAGGAGTGGTATGGAATGCTAAAAAAGTTAATGAGATATCCGATCATTCAAGCACCGATGGCAGGAGGAGCTTCCACCCCGAAGCTTGCGGCTTCAGTATCCAATGCAGGTGGATTGGGCTTTCTCGCAGCTGGCTATAAGACTGCAGAAGAGATGAAGGACGAAATAGGGCAGACCCGTCAGTTGACTGGGCACCCTTTTGGCGTGAATGTATTTGTGCCAGGAAACGAGGAGGCGGATGAAAATATATTATCTGCCTATCGTGAAAAGATCGAAAAAGAGGCCGAGAGCGTTGGGGCTGAGATTGGAAAAGCCGATAGTGATGACGATGATTGGGAAAATAAAATAACGGTGTTGAAGGAGGCTGGGGTCGCTGTTGTCAGTTTTACGTTTGGATGTCCAACGGAAGACGTAATAAGGGAGCTCCAAGGTGTCGGTTCCCTTATAGCCGTTACGGTAACCAACCTTCAGGAAGCAAAAAGGGCGGCGGGAGCAGGTGCGGATGTGCTATGTGTACAGGGGTTTGAAGCAGGGGGTCACCGGGGCAGCTTTGAAAACCGCACAGAAGATGATTACGGTCTTTTAGTTTTGATACGGTTGATTCAAGGTGAGCTGAACTTGCCGATCATTGCGGCGGGCGGACTGATGCATGGAAAGGATATCTCGGCCGTGCTCGAAGCGGGAGCAACAGCGGCACAATTGGGAACAGCTTTCCTTCGCTGTCCCGAAAGCGGGGCAAGCCCCGTCCATAAGGAAGCTCTGGGAAATCCCCGGTTTACCAAGACCTCTATTACCCGAGTCTTCAGCGGCCGGAGAGCACGCGGGTTGGTGAATCACTTTATTACCGATTATGATGGATTTGCACCAGTCGCCTATCCTCATGTCCATCACATGACAAAGCAAATGCGAAAAGTGGCTGGACAAAAAAACAATCCTGAATTGATGGCTTTGTGGGCAGGACAAGGGTATAGGTTGAGCAGGGAACTTCCCGCATCGGAATTGGTTGAACTTCTTGTAGAAGAATTAAAATGAGAAGGGGTTGGATGGAGATGGAGATAAGGGAATTATTCATCGATGAGCCACCGCCGATGCATTTATTGCTTTTGGCCGATCCTTCAAGGGAATTGGTCGAGGAATACTTGGGAAGCGGAACATGCTTTGTTGCCTTGACTGATGGGCGAATGATCGGTGTTTATGTTTTACTGCAAAAAGGTCCAAAACTGATAGAGATAATGAATATCGCTGTGGATGAACGGCACCATGGAAGAGGAATCGGCAGGCAATTGATTGAACACGCCATAGGCCATGCAAGGGAACAGGGATATAAAACGATTGAAATCGGCACGGGAAATTCGGGGATAGGGCAGCTTGCCCTTTACCAAAAATGCGGGTTTAGAATCACTGGGGTCGATCGGGATTTTTTTAATAGAAACTATTCCGAGGCCATTTATGAAAATGGGATACAATGCCAGGATATGATTCGCTTGTCACAAAGTTTAGACTAAGCAATGAACATCCAAGTTTGACGGGAAAGTTTACAGACAAAAGTGCGTGTCGCATGGTGGTTTAGGGGGAATGAACTTGTTCTTTGGAGATATGATTTATCTTCTTTTTGCTTTATTAATGCCGTTTTTATTTGCGATTGGCGTTTTCATATTCATTCGATCAACCAAAAGGCAAAAGGATTTTTTATCGGATATTAATAAAGACTCACATGAAAGATAGCAGCAAGAGAAAAAGAGTGCAAAACAACGGCACTCTTTTTCATATCTTCACCTTTTCAAAAAGGCTTCCAAATTCCTTTTCACATTGGGCCATTCATGCTCGAGAATACTGTAGACCACCGTATTCCTTATCCTTCCATCTTGCAG
Organism: Peribacillus sp. NPDC058002; assembly: GCF_042886655.1. NCBI lineage: Bacteria > Bacillati > Bacillota > Bacilli > Caryophanales > Bacillaceae > Peribacillus > Peribacillus sp. NPDC058002. The sequence continues at coordinate 21,493 of NZ_JBHVQU010000045.1, forward strand.
TTTTTTCTCCATTCTCAAAATGCCTTCTTCAAGGGCGCCGAGCCTGGTTATTGCTGCACGCGATCTTTTGTTGCATTCGTCCGTCCTGAATTCAACCCGTTTCATTTTCCACTTTTCAAAAGCATGCTGCAATAGCAGGTACTTACATTCTGTGTTAATGGCTGTCCGCCATTTGTCGGGATGATACCAAGTCGCACCGATTTCCAGGGATTGATTATGAAATTGAATATTTCTTAAGCTCGTGCTGCCAACTATCGAATCATCAGTCTGATCGATAACGACAAATGGATGATGAAGTTCCTGTTCCCTTGCTCGAATGCCATCCTTTACATAGGAAATCGCTTCTTCATATGACAAAATTTTTGTTGCGCTCCATTCCCATATTTCAGTTGGCAAGGAAGCGGCGTAAAGCGGTTCGATATGATGATCCATCATCGGGGTGAGTATCACGTGTTTCCCGAATAATTCGATATGTTCCATAGTATCCTCCTCTTGATTGATATCTTCATTATAAGAATATTCTGGTCCTGCAATAAGGGCCAAACCAGATATAATTTATGGAACCAGTTTGAAGGAGGAGCCAATGTTTGAAGTTACTCTAAACTTAGATAAAACGAATAAAGAAGCTTTATATGTCCAATTGTATAAATACTTTATAAAGGAAATCCAGAATGGACAAATAAAGGCCGGAATGAAACTGCCTTCCAAACGAAAACTGGCTGTGCATTTAGGGATAGGCCTGAATACGGTGGATACGGCTTATCATCAGTTGATGGCAGAAGGATATGTGGAAAGTCAATTAAGGAAAGGGTATTACGTTGCCGATTTAGAACCGATCTCACCTTTGAATGAGCCTTTGCCTGTAACAGAAGGGATGATGTGTCCTGCGAATGAAAGAAATGAGATAGATTTCAATCATGGACGGGTGGACGTCGATTCTTTCCCGCATGCCGTGTGGAAAAAATGCTTGAACAATACATTGTATCTTCAGGAAAGGGAAATGTTCATGAGCGGTGATCCTCAAGGGGAATGGGGGCTCCGGTTTGAAGTCTCATCCTATCTATTCCAATCGAGAGGAGTTCGCTGCGGGGCAGATCAAATCATCATTGGGGCAGGCACCCAGTATTTCATCCATCTATTGCGGTTACTTCTTGGAGATGAGCGGGTATTCGGGTTGGAAGAGCCTGGCTTTCATCGAGTAAGGGAGGTACTGAGGTTGGAGGGAGCTGATATGGCATACATACCCTTGGATGAAAGTGGAATGAGTGTGGACTCCCTGAAAGAGAGTGCCGCGAATGTTGCTTATGTCACTCCTTCCCATCAATTTCCTTCCGGTGTGATCATGCCGATAACTAGAAGGGTGGAATTGTTGAATTGGGCGGCGGAAAAAAAAGGTTATATCATCGAAGATGATTATGACGGGGAATTCCGACATTCAGGCAAACCGATTCCGTCCCTGCAGGGGTTGGATACAAAGGGAAGGGTCATCTACCTAGGCACGTTTTCAAAATCGCTCATCCCATCAATCAGGGTAGGATTCATGGTGTTACCTATGGAGCTGGCTTGCCGCTATCAAGAGAAGCTAATGGGATATAAACAGACCGTCTCCAGATTGATTCAGGAAACGCTCTGTCTCTTTATGAAAAATGGACATTGGGAACGCCATCTGAATAAAATGCGAACGATTTATCGTAAAAAAAATAAGGTGCTGCTTAATGCAATCGAAGAGAGCTTCCATGATCGTGTATCCGTAATCGGTGAAAAGTCAGGATTGCACGTTCTTTTAAAAGTAAAAAACGGCAGCAGTGAGGCAGAGCTCATTCAAAAGGCTGCCAGTGTTGGGGTTAAAGTCCACCCAACTTCGGTTTATTATTCTAAGAATGTGAAAGATCCGACTGTTTTGATTGGGTACGGTGGATTAACCGAAAGTGAAATCAAAGCAGGAATCCGACTTTTAAAAATGGCATGGCTATAGCTTGATGCGAAAAAATAAGGAAAAGGCCTTGATTCACACTTATTCAACAATGATATAAGGTATCCATTTTAGTTTCTTATATTATTGAGGATTTTAAGGACTGTCTGGAAAAATATTTCCTGTTCTTCCTCGGTAATGCCTTCCAGGGCTTTTCCTTCGATTTTTTCTGCAATTTTAAGACATTTTGTATGTACCTCTTTTCCCCGGGGCGTCAGTTCGATTCGTTTTTCCTGTTCATCTTTTCCAGGAACTTGTTTAATCATATTATTCTGTTCCATGCTGTTGACCGAACGTGTGATGATAACACTATCAACATCCAAGTAACTGCAAATATCGGGGATTGTGGAATATCCACAGTTCTTTAAATAATTCAGGATCGTCCACTGATTATGGTAAATTTCAAGAGCTGTAATTTGTTCATTCATTTTGCTGACTAATGATCTCGATACTTGTAAATATTGATGAAATAATTGAGTAGGGTTCGTCATATGATTCTCCTTTATAATGGTCGACCAGTCCATTATATTCTTTAATTCTTAAAAGTCTATTGTAAAGAATCATTTTTTTCAGTCAATGTTTATTTTTGGAAGTGAAGCAGGGGAGGAAGGAATTCCGCAATGCGAATGGATTATGGGAGAGTCCGATTGTACTGGATTTTCAAAAGCTGACAAGAGGGACCTTAATATATGATGGCAAATATATATATTTTTCCTTCAAATGTTCCGTTAGCAAGTATCAAAGTGCCGCCCGGGAATTGGTAAAAGTCAATACGGTACATCACCCCTTGAAGCTGAATGCAATTATATCCCGCAACCAAAAACCAGCCCTCTATAGTGGCTGGTTTTTGGTTAAACCCTCTCGCTCGTGGAGCGGTGTTTTGTTTCTTTTTTATTTCGTTCTTCTTGTCGTTCATATTTTATTTCATCAATTGGTAAATCATCAATGGGCATGACCACTTGATCACGTTCCAGCTGTTTTTCCTGATCTTTCTTGAATGCCTTGGATTTATCATTACGCTCTTCAAGATACTTTTCTTTATCTTTATTATCCAATGTCAATCCCTCCATCTCTTTGTATCTCTTTTTCCCCTTATTGAGAAAATAAAACGTTTAAGCGAAATATATGTGACCCCATTTCATAAATATAAGGAGAACAGGAAAGTGCAAGGAGGGTTTGTTCAGTGAATGTCGCCGTCTTTTTCCGTTGGTTTTGGAGAGGTATTCTCCTTTTATGCATATTAATCGTCATTCCCTATTCATGGGCTTTGATTTTAGCATTGCTCACCGCCATTCTTTTAGATGGATTGGTTCGCATGATTGGCAAAACAGCAAAGCTGCATCGGTTTTGGGCAGTGTTGATTTCATTTGCTCTATATGTAGGCGGGCTTATAAGCATCACTTATTTTTCCTTTTCGGTATTAATCAAGAAGGTCATTATCTATTCGGAAGAATTTCCTGGTTTCATACGTGAAGTGTATTTAACGGCTATATTGCCAGTCATTAGGAAATGGGAACGATATTCCCAAACGTTGCCGCCAAATCTCATACAGTCAATAGAACAAACGATGGAAAAGGGAGTCAGGGCTTTAGAGGGGTTCACAGAGGGCTTTGTTCAGGATATGGTTCAGTTCGTCACACTCATTCCCGGGCTCTTCATTGACTTTTTAATTTATTTAATCGCTTTATTCTTATTTAGTCTTGAATTGCCTAAGTTAAGAAAAAAGGGTGTCCATTATTTAAAGACATCCACTTATCAAAAGATTTCGCTAGTTTATCAAGATTTAAGTATGGCAGCCGTAGGATTCATCAAGGCACAAATCCTTTTGAGTTTAATAACGTTCATCATGGCTTATGGAGGACTATGGTTATTGAATGTGAAGTATACGGTTCCATTGGCATTGTTAATTGTAGTCGTGGACATTCTTCCTATTCTGGGGACGGGATCTGTACTGGTTCCTTGGGCAGTAATTGTTTGGGCTCAAGGAAACCATCATCTAGGTGTTGGTCTCATCATCCTATTCCTGGTCATTACGATCATAAGAAGGACCATCGAACCGAAAATCTATTCAGCAAATATGGGATTGAGCCCATTGGCATCGTTGGTCAGCCTTTATTTAGGGTTTAAAATGCTCGGTTTCATCGGGCTTTTCCTTGGACCTTCGATACTGATTGTTTATGATACGTTAAAGAGGGCAGGTGTCATCAAACCCAACTTCAAAATATGAAAGATTATTAGATGTTTTTTGCCTGATTTCTTAAATTTGACATATCTTTTACAGCTCTACCTTGACCGTTGCAATGATTGCAGTCCCGGGAAAAGAATTGCAGATAGCGGGTTTTCCCTTTCCCTTTGCAGTGTTGGCAAATGGTTATGAGTTTCATGATTCCTCACTCCTTCAATAAGTATCGCTTTTCTAACAGTATGAAACAATAAAGGTAGAACTATACTTCATGTAATCATTCAATCTAAAATGAAGCAGGTTTTATATATTATGTTTTTATTACATTTCATGTACCGGTTGGAAAAAAATAACCCCCGCTCCTATTGTCAATTAGGAACGGGGGTTATTATCATGAAACGATTTCAGTTTGCGATATTATCGGGAATTCTTTTACTTCGCTTACGACTTTTGCTTGTTTGTATATTTCAATATAACGAATATGGTGATCTTCCATTTCTTTTATTCTAAAGTTATAGGGACCATAAGTCAGAATATCACCTTGTTTGGCCTCGTAATTCTCGGTAAGGATCCATCCGCCCATCGTATCGATATCTTCATCATTAATATCCAATCCAAGTAAATCATTCACTTCACTGACTAATACCTTGGCATCGATGATGTAGTGATCTTCTTTTAATTTGCGGACATCAGGAACTTCATCCAGGTCGAACTCATCGCGGATATCGCCAACGATTTCTTCAAGGATATCTTCAACGGTCACCAAACCTGACGTACCGCCGTATTCATCCATGAGGATAGCCATGTGGATGCGCTCCTTTTGCATTTTTAAAAGTAAGTCGTGAATTGGGATACTGTCAATGACACGGATGATCGGACGAACATATCGTTGGATCGTGGATGCTGCCTGCTTGTTATTGTCTATCATTTCAGTGAATAGCTCTTTTACATTGACCATACCGATAACATGGTCTTTATCTCCGTCAATGACAGGATATCGTGTAAAGTTCTCCTCCGCCATGACGGTGAAAAACTGTTGGATCGTATCATCTTTGGATACCGTTGCAATTTCTGTACGTGGAACCATGATTTCTTTTGCAATCCGATCATCGAATTCAAAAATTTTATTCACATATTTAAACTCTGATTGGTTAATTTCACCACTTTTGTAGCTTTCGGAAACAATGATACGAAGCTCTTCTTCTGTATGAGCCAAATCATGTTCGGAAACTGCTTTTAATCCTAGCATTCTTGTAAGCGTCCTTGCAGAGCCATTTAGTACCCAGATGAATGGATACATGATTTTGTTAAAACCAATTAAAGGTTTGGAAACCAATAAAGTTACTCGCTCCGCTTTTTGAATCGCCAATGTTTTTGGTGCCAATTCCCCAACAACCACATGTATGAAAGTTATTAAAGAAAAGGCAATTGCAACCGAGAGTGCATGTGAAGCTGAATTTGGAAGATTCAATTGATTCAAGAGTGGGTGCAAAATCTTTTTAACTGTCGGTTCCCCAAGCACCCCAAGCCCTAGAGCGGTAACGGTAATACCGAGCTGGCATGTTGAAAGGTATTCATCCAGGTTGGATATCACTTTCTTTGCTGAAAGAGCATTCGGCTTTCCTTCTTCAATTAATTGATCGACCCTCGTGCTTCTCACTTTAACAATCGCAAACTCCGTAGCTACAAAAAATGCTGTTAAAGCAATTAAAATGGCAATAAGAACCAAGTTTATTATGTCCAAATAGTCTCCCTTAACTCGCCTTCGAGACGAATAAGGAGTACACCTCCTACATTTTTAAAATATACAAGTATATTTTTTTTGCCTTGCTGAATATTATCGGGAATCATTCATAATGGCTGTGGTAGTTGATGTCCAGCCGCTTTAACTCCCATTTCTTTAAGTGATGAAGAGAATAATAGTATATGCCGATTGGCGACGCGTAGACGGGAAATAGAAGAATTTCCGTCTGAAGGAGTACAGCCATTTTTCAATAGGATGTACATATCCATTACGCAAATCAGCGTCCGCCTGTCAAAACGAACATTCTTTAATGCCCCATCAAATCACCTCAATCTAATTAATTTAAATACTTTCATTATAGAAAGAGTTAATCATTCAGTCAAATAGCTTTCAGCACCATAAATCCGGTAAATTGCTTGTAAAGGACCAGTTTGAGCTAATAAATAGCTGTTTTTGACTGTTTTCTCTACTTTATTGTATGATATTATGGAATATTCAGAAAATTATAGGCGGTTTCATAAAAAATTGGTCAGTTTCATTATTTTCTCGATGGTTCATACATATTCTATAGAGTCCAAGACAAGTTCTAAAAGCAGATTAAAGGGGGTGGGCAGCCATGAAAATCATGGAAAGGATGGCAGCGATTATCGCCGGCAGCATGCTTGTAGGCGTGGGAATCAATTTTTTCCTGATACCTTATCATTTATTGGATGGCGGCATGATAGGGATTGGGCTGATTTTTCATTACTATATAGGACTTCCGACAGGCCTGGGTGTGATTTTGAGCAGCATTCCATTATATATATATGCTTGGTACTTTGAAAAGAAATTATTCCTGAACAGTTTGCATGGCCTGCTTTTTTCCTCATTATGCATCGATATTTTTTCCGACGCTGTCATCGGCTGGAATCTTCCCATTTATGTAAGTGCGATGATCGGGGGAGGTTTGATTGGATTAGGAATCGGCTTGATGCTTCGGTATGGGACATCAACAGGCGGAACGGATATGCTGGCACAGATCCTATCAAGGAAGAGCGGATTCAATGTAGGTTTACTGATTTTTATCATTGATGGATGCGTGCTTCTTTGCGGATTGAGTGTTGTGGGGACTTCAATCTTTTTATATTCATTTTTAACGATCATCGCGGTGGCCATGCTGACCTCAGTCACCGTGATGCGAACTATTTTTTGATGAATGATGTATAAAAATCCAAAAAAAGGAAAGGATGGGCAATATGAAATGGACAGATTTTTAGTCTAATAAATAGTAAAGGAAAAGTTCATATGAAAAAACTCTATATGTTTACTGCGTTGTTAGTTATGTTGGCTGGGTGTCAAGAGTCTGAAATGCCGGAGGATAAGGAAGTTAACAG